>DATJHX010000200.1:0-16070 GCA_035493655.1 Nitrosospira sp. | reverse complement strand
GATGATGCCGAAACAGATCCTTGTAAAGGAAGGCTACAATCTACGCCAGGATATTCAGGTGCGGATACTGCTGGGGGCGGATATCGCCCGTCCGACAGCCTATTCGAATACGGGGGGTAGCACGAATGCTAGCCAAAGCGGGGCTGGCCATTTCCTTAACTCGCGGCACAGCCGCAGTGGACAAGAGGATAGAAGAGGATAGCCGCGAACAGCGTCTCGCTGAAACAGTCTGTCACATCTCCACAA
Organism: Nitrosospira sp.; assembly: GCA_035493655.1. GTDB lineage: Bacteria > Pseudomonadota > Gammaproteobacteria > Burkholderiales > Nitrosomonadaceae > Nitrosospira. Next base: position 15,824 of record DATJHX010000200.1, on the reverse strand, counting down.
AATAGCTGGCCGCGGCAAGATCCACGGATTCGGTCGTGAACCGGGGAGTCTGTTTCATGAAGCGGGCGCGATCCATAATGTGTTCCATCAAGTCCCGCGGATGGCTACCCGTGAGCGGGCGACCGGCTTTGCGGTAATAGGTCTCCAACAGATACTCCGCCACAACCGCGTCGTAGGTGATTCCCCGCATGTTGCAGACACGCCGCAGGATCTCCTTGAACTCATCCTCATTCTGGTTTTGAACCTGTATCTTGTGCCTTATACGGCGCAGGAAAGCCTCATCAACCAGGTCCCCGGGTTTCAGGTTGGTGCAAAAGACAGTAATCTGGTCGAAAGGTATTTCAAACTTCAAACCGGTATGCAGGGCGGGGAAATCAGTGCCACGCTCCAGCGGTATGATCCAGCGGTTGAGTAATTGGCGTGGCTCCACCTGCTGCCGGCCAAAATCATCGAGAATGAACACTCCATTTCCCGCTTTCATGTGTATCGGCGCTTCATAGAATCTGGCGTCGGTATCGTACCGCAGGTTGAGCATGTCCATGGTCAGTTCCCCCCCGACCATTACCACCGGGCGCCGGCACCTTTTCCACCGCGGATCATGTTTCAGGTTCATTCGCAGGTCGAGCTGAGGGCCTTCCCCAACTTCATCCTCGGCACTGAAATGAATCGCGGGATCGAACAGGCGGATCACCTGTCCGCTCACCTCGATCGATTGCGGGATATAAACATATCCCGGCAATGCACGCGCCAGTGTTTCAGCAACGCTGGTTTTGCCTGTGCCCGGCGGGCCGTAAAAAAAGATGGAACGCCCGGAACCAAACGCCGGCCCCAACTGATGAAGCATTCGTTCACCGATAACCATGTGCCTCAGCGAGTGGCGTATCCACTCGCTGTCTACTTCGATCTGGCGGACGCTCTGGCGCGCCAGGGCACGCGCATATTCCTTTAAAGGCACTGGCGCCGCCCCGACATAACGGCTGGTATCAAGCGCTGCTTCCGCTCTTTCCCGTCCGCGCCTGGTCAATTCAAAAGCACAGGTTGCCCGGCTGTAGCCAGTCGCGGAGCGGACCGAAACGAGCTGGTCGATCTCAACCAGTTGGGCCAATTCATCAATGACGCTGAACGGGAGCGAGAGCGTGGTGGATATCTGCTGCAACGAGAATGTGCCTGCTTCGAGATAGGCCGCCTTGAGAAGCAAGTCGACCAGGAAGGCTTCGCTCAGGCCAGTGTCTGCAACCTTCAAGGGCGCCTGCGGAACCGGCCGAAAGAACTGACTCAACTGATCGGAGCTCAGAAACCCGAGAGATACGAGAGCCTCTCCAAGACCGGCGCCGTCGCGCTTTAGGCAGGACAGCGCCTGAGCGAGCTGCGCAGCGGATATCAAACCCTCATGGATGAGTAAATCACCGATCGTATTGGCCATAATAAGCTCATTAAACCTGAATCCGGGGCGACGCGAAGGAGCGTCAAATGCGGTAGCCCAGCCGACTGGAACATCGGTTCTTAGGTCACCCCATGCTTTAACGGTTGCATGCAAGGTTAATTCATCCAGACATGAAAATTTTTTCCAATGGATGGAAGCAGGGAAAAAAGGGAAAACAGGGAAAAATGAAAGGAAAGGGAGCCGAAATAGACGGCTTACATATCAGAAATGGGTTCAGACGGCAGCAGCTGAAGCCTCTCCGCAAGCTTTCACATGCTTTTATTATTCATCTCACTTGAAATTCGCACTTGAAATTCACGGCAGTAGCCACTATTATTAGCACTCGTTAGCAGGGAGTGCTAACAATTCGAAATTGATCAATTCAGGGAAAGTGGCCTAGTGTCAGTTTTCCCGGCGTCTTCATTACCTTAATTTTTTTCAACAGGAGAAAGAAACATGCAGATTCGTCCCTTACACGACCGCGTTATCGTCAAGCGGCTGGAAGAAGAACGCAAGACCGCATCCGGTATCGTCATCCCCGACAGTGCCGCGGAGAAGCCCGATCAAGGCGAGATTGTCGCTGTTGGCAAAGGCAAGGTCGGCGATGATGGCAAAGTCCGCCCGCTGGAAGTGAAAGTCGGCGATAAAGTGCTGTTCGGCAAATATTCCGGACAAACAGTAAAGGTGTCTGGGGAAGAACTTCTCGTGATGCGCGAAGAAGACATCATGGGTGTCGTTGAAGGTTAATTTGCAAGCAACAGCCTTATACAACATTTTCTGAAAAATTAGGAGAAAGAGATTATGGCAGCGAAAGAAGTTAAATTTGGCGATTCCGCCCGCCACAAGATGGTCAATGGGGTCAATATCCTGGCCGACGCGGTTAAGGTCACCCTGGGACCGAAGGGTCGCAACGTAGTGCTGGAGCGTTCCTACGGTGCTCCCACCATTACCAAGGACGGTGTCTCGGTCGCTAAAGAGATCGAATTGAAAGACAAGTTCGAGAACATGGGCGCGCAAATGGTGAAGGAAGTGGCAAGCAAGACTTCCGACGTAGCGGGCGACGGCACCACCACTGCTACGGTACTCGCGCAGGCTATCGTCAAGGAAGGCATGAAGTACGTTGCCGCGGGAATGAATCCGATGGACCTCAAGCGTGGCATTGATAAAGCTGTTACCACAACCGTTGAGGAGCTCAAGAAGCTTTCCAAACCCTGTACGACCGGAAAGGAGATCGCACAGGTAGGCAGCATTTCCGCCAATTCGGATCCGGAAATTGGCAAGATCATCGCCGACGCGATGGAAAAAGTGGGCAAGGAAGGGGTCATTACCGTGGAAGACGGCTCCGGGCTGCAAAATGAGCTGGAAGTGGTCGAGGGGATGCAGTTCGATCGCGGCTACCTCTCACCCTACTTCATCAACAATGCGGACAGACAGATTGCACTACTTGAAAGTCCGTTCATCCTGTTGCATGACAAGAAAATTTCCAATATTCGCGAACTGCTCCCGGTGCTGGAGCTGGTCGCCAAAGCTGGCAAACCGCTGTTGATTGTCGCTGAAGACGTGGACGGCGAAGCGCTTGCAACCCTTGTAGTGAACAATATCCGCGGCATCCTCAAGACCTGCGCAGTCAAAGCTCCGGGCTTTGGTGACCGCCGTAAAGCCATGCTTGAAGATATTGCCATTCTTACGGGCGGCACGGTAATTGCCGAAGAAGTCGGCTTGTCGCTGGAGAAAGCCACGCTGAAGGAACTCGGTCAGGCCAAGCGCATTGAGGTGGGCAAAGAGGAAACCACTCTCATCGATGGCGCCGGCGATCCCCAGAATATTCAAGGCAGGGTCAAACAGATCCGCAACCAGATCGAAGAAGCCACCAGCGACTACGACAAGGAGAAATTGCAGGAGCGCGTGGCCAAGCTGGCTGGCGGGGTAGCGTTGATCAAAGTCGGCGCCGCTACCGAAGTCGAGATGAAAGAGAAAAAAGCACGCGTTGAAGATGCCTTGCACGCAACCCGTGCGGCAGTGGAAGAAGGTATCGTTCCCGGTGGCGGCGTCGCGCTGTTGCGTACCCGTACTGCGGTAGCCGGCATCAAGGGCGATAACGCCGACCAGGATGCGGGCATCAAGATTGTTTTGCGAGCACTGGAAGAGCCCCTGCGCCAGATCGTGGCGAATTGCGGTGACGAGCCTTCGGTAGTCATCAATAAAGTCCTGGAAGGCAATGGCAACTTTGGCTATAACGCCGCAACCAGTGAATATGGCGACATGGTCGAAATGGGCGTTCTCGATCCCACCAAGGTCACGCGTTATGCTCTGCAGCATGCTGCTTCGGTGGCGAGCCTGATGCTTACGACCGACGCTCTGGTGGCGGAGCTTCCGAAAGAGGAATCCGCAGGCGGTGGCATGGGGGGCATGGGTGGCGGCATGGGCGGCATGGGTGGCATGGGCGGAATGGATATGTAAGGAGCCATTGGCCCCATACGTCCTCTATACCGTCCTTTATACGACTTACGTTACCCGTTCTATCGGTTCACCCGATACCGCACGAAAACCCCGCCTCGGCGGGGTTTTTATTTGGAAAGTGGATCGAATATGTTATCTTCCCGGCCCATGCTTGTTTTGAGCCTTGATGCGCTATGCTGCAGCATATAGGGATCGGGCTGGGTCATGGGATGCGCCTGGTGGGATATCCCGGAACGATGCTGTTAACTGATTTAATGATGCTTAATGGCGCCAACGGCTAATGCCAGTCAATGCCAGTGTCTGCTGCTTCGATCGAAGCTGGTAAAATTGGCTGATCAGGCTGTGGCAGCCTGCCCTTTATTGCCGGCGTTGCGGGAACGCGGAGGTGAGCAGATCCCCCGAAAGCGTTCGGTTCTGTTTTAGAGACGACGATAAAGCAGTACGGCAAAGGCAAAATCTTTCAAATTCTTATCATGACCCCAGACGAGTATTGTCAGGAAAAAGCAATACAGAGCGGTTCCAGCTTCTATTACAGCTTTCTCTATCTGCCGTTGGAAAAGCGGCGCGCGATCACTGCCCTCTATGCCTTCTGCCGGGAGGTGGACGATGTGGTCGATGAATGCACCGATGCCTCGATTGCGCGCACCAAGCTCGCATGGTGGCGGCGGGAGGTCCAGGCCATATTCAATCGAGGAGGCGGAGATAAGCCCAGTCATCCTGTTGCTAAAGCGCTGGCGAACGTGGCGCCTACGTTTAATCTTACGGCTGATCGGTTGAACGCGATCGTGGACGGCATGGAAATGGACCTCAATTATAATCGCTATGCCGATTTCGATACGTTACGGCGCTATTGCTATCATGTAGCAAGCGTGGTGGGGTTATGTTCCGCCGAGATATTCGGCTATCGCAATCCGCAAACTCTGAATTATGCGGAAAATCTGGGGCTTGCCTTTCAACTCACCAATATCATACGCGACGTGGGCGAGGACGCACGCCGCAACCGGATCTATCTGCCGCAGGACGAGCTTGCCCGCTTCGGAGTCACGGAGGAAGATATCCTGCATGCTCGCGAAAGCGACAATTTTAGCCGTCTGATCGAGTTTCAGATTGAGCGGGCCGAACGCTATTATGTTCAGGCCTTCGCGGCATTGCCGACGGAGGACCGTAAAACACAGCGTTCGGGAATCATCATGGCGGCCATTTACCGGACCCTGCTGACGGAGATAAAAAGGGATGGTTATCATGTGATGCGCCAGCGCGTGAGCCTTACACCATTGCGCAAATTATGGATTGCGTGGACAACGTGGATGAAGGGTTAGTTTTAACGGCCTTGACTCCTCATTGGCTCCTTCGTTTCACCTTATCGCTCGCTTCCAATATTGCGATTTAATTTTCATCGAGCATGAAGCTTGCGGCGCCAAGAACTTTTCTCACTGGTAAATCATTTATAGATGGGTGATTTCAAAAACTATCGCGCCGATCGTGAATTGCTCAAAAATCGTGTCATCCTTGTGACCGGCGCGGGGCAAGGGATTGGCCGGACGGCCGCACTGACTTTCGCCGATCATGGCGCTACCGTGATTCTGCATGGGCGCAACGTCAAGAAGCTGGAAAAGGTCTATGATGAAATTGAGGCGCAGGGTGGCGCTCAGCCAGCGATTTTTCCTCTTGACCTGCAAAAGGCTGGGGATAGCGAGTTTGCCGCTATCGCCCAGGCCATCGAGCAGCAGTTGGGTCGGCTGGATGGAATATTGCACAACGCGCCTATGTTGCCGGGCCTGTCGCCATTGGAGACTCAGACACTGGAACAATGGGTGGCGTTGCTCCGCGTCAATCTGATCGCCCCATTCGCGTTGACTCGTGCCTGCCTGCCATTGCTGAAAGCTTCACCTGATGCCAGCATTACCATGACATCGGATACCCATGGCCATGAACCTTCCGCATATTGGGGCGGATTTGCGGTTGCGAAGGCAGGAGTGGAGGTTCTGGTCAAAATACAGGCTCAGGAGTGGGAAATGTTCCCGAATCTACGCATCAATTGCGTAATACCGGGGCTCGTGAATAGCCCGCAGCGAACCAGGACTCATCCGGCAGAGAATAAGCAGAATTTAAAGCAGCCCGAGGAACTGATGCCACATTATCTGTATCTGATGGGGCCGGATAGTAAATCGGTGAGTGGTAAGACAGTATTCTGTTAGCTGGCGCAATAACACTCCCGATCTCATCATTCAAGCTCCCTGCCTTTCCCTCTCTCCCAAATCGGGTTCTGGTTAGGCTGCAAGGAAGTCATACAAGTTATCATGTGGGCCACGGGTCGTTGGGGGTGGGAATCAGGGCAGGAGGGTCCCGGGGGTCAGGGACAGGCGCACGCCGCTCGTGGGAGCTATCCCGTCCGGGGCTCCCATGCGGATCATGCGCTTCTGCCTGGCTCGTCCGGCTCCTCCGCATAGGCTGCCGTCCTGGGGGAGAAATAGGTATAATTGATTTGATACCGCGGGGAACACTGTACGAGTGAGAAAAGCAGCGCGAAAGTGGCGGAATTGGTAGACGCACCAGATTTAGGTTCTGGCGCCGAAAGGTGTGGGGGTTCGAGTCCCCCCTTTCGCACCAGGGAGGCAACAAGGGGTGTCCGTGGTACGTACGTGGTGCATACGTTGTGCATATACGCTCTTGTTCCCTGGTCGCTAACACTGCATGAATCTTATCAATAGTCAGGAAATTCAATGCAATCAAATGTGGAAGAACTGAGTACGCTGGAGCGCCGGCTCGACGTTTCGATCCCTCAGGAAAAAATCGAAACGGAAGTGGAAAATCGCTTGAAGCGTTTGGCGCGGACGGCAAAAATACATGGTTTTAGGCCGGGCAAGGTGCCGCTGAAAATCGTGAAACAGCAATATGGTCCTCAAGTCCGCCAGGAAGTGATAGGTGATGTGCTGAAGAAGAATTTCAGTGAAGCTGTCCGTGAAAAGAACCTGAAAGTTGCGGGTTATCCACGCTTTGAACCGAAGGACATTGCGGAGAATGCCTCTCAGGTTGAATTTAGCGCAACATTCGAGGTCTATCCCGATGTGGTGCTGGGTGCTCTGGATACGTCACGGGTTGAGCGCCCATCAGTCAGTGTGACTCAATCCGATGTCGACAAGACGCTAGATACCCTGAGAAAGCAACGCATGCAGTATGAGCTCGCCGGGCGGCCTGCTGCGAAAGGTGATCGGCTCAATATTGATTTTCGCGGCACTATCGATGGAGAGGAATTTCCCGGAAGCAAAGCGGAAAACTCTTCCCTGATCCTTGGCGAGGGCAGATTTCTCAAGGACTTCGAGGAACCGCTTACCGGTATGAGCGCCGGGCAGAGCAAAACGTTTGAGGTTACCTTTCCAGAGAACTATCATGGTAAAGAGGCCGCCGGCAGGACAGCGGCATTTGAAGTCAAGCTCAATGCGGTCGAGGCGGCTCGATTACCCGAAGTGAATGCGGAATTTGCTCGATCCCTGGGGGTGGAGGATGGCGATGTCGAAAGATTGCGCGCTGAAATTCAGACGAATCTTGAACGCGAAGTCGCCAACAGAATAAAGGCGCGGATCAAGGAACAGGTCATGCAGTGCCTGCTTGATACGACAAGCAGCCAGGCTCCCAAAGCACTTGTGGAAGCTGAAATGGAGCGTTTGATGCATGACGCGCGCCGCGATCTTGCATCACGCGGTGTAAATCCTAAAGATATGCCGCTGCCCCAGGACTTGTTTCAAGAGCGTGCGCAGCGCCGTGTAAGCCTCGGCCTGATTCTGGCCGAGCTGGTGAAGACGCATGGCTTGCAGCCGAAACCTGAACAGGTGCGCGCAATGGTGGAGGATCTTGCCCAGAGCTACGAAAACCCTGCCGAAGTGGTCAAATGGCATTATGCCGCTCCGGATCGCCTTAATGAGGCCGAATCCCTGGCGTTGGAAGACAACGTGGTGCAGTGGGTACTGGAAAAGGTCAAGGTAGAAGACAAGCCGATGACTCTGGATGAATTGATGGGAAGAGCATGATGATGAACTGGAAACAGAATAACCTCGAACCCAGCAGTCTGGGTCTTGTACCCATGGTGATCGAGACAAGCGGGAGGGGCGAGCGCGCCTACGATATCTATTCCCGATTGCTGAAAGAGCGCGTAATATTTCTCGTAGGCCCGGTCACAGAAGTTTCCGCTAACCTGATTGTGGCGCAGCTCCTGTTTCTGGAATCGGAAAATGCGGATAAGGATATTCACTTCTATATTAACTCGCCTGGGGGCCTCGTTTCAGCCGGAATGGCGATCTACGACACCATGCAGTATATTAAACCTGATGTCAGCACCCTTTGCATAGGGCAGGCTGCAAGCATGGGATCGCTCTTGCTTGCTGCAGGTGCGAAAAGCAAGCGCTTTTGCCTGGCGAATTCCCGGGTCATGATCCATCAGCCATTGGGCGGTTTCCAGGGGCAGGCTTCGGACGTGGAGATACATGCACGGGAAATCCTGTTTCTTAAAAAGCGTTTGAATGAGCTCCTGGCAAACCACTGCAGCCAAAGCATCGAAACCATCGAAAGAGATACGGATCGGGATAACTTCATGAGCGGGGACGAGGCGGTAAAATACGGTTTGGTGGATGCTGTGCTAACCTCTAGAGATAAGAGCCCGAGTTGAACATGGGGGACTACGAGCGTACCGGCTAGGATAATGCGAGATAAAACTATGTCAGAGAAAACTGGCGGCGAGAAACTGCTTTATTGTTCTTTCTGCGGCAAGAGCCAGCATGAAGTGAAAAAGCTTATTGCCGGTCCATCAGTGTTTATTTGCGACGAGTGTATCGAGCTGTGCAACGACATCATTCGTGAGGAAATACAGGGGGCGGAAGCCGCAAAGCTTACCAAGTCGGATTTGCCCGTTCCGCATGAAATACGTCAAATTCTTGACCAATATGTAATTGGCCAGGAGCAGGCGAAAAAAATCCTGTCCGTCGCTGTCTACAATCATTACAAGCGTCTGAGAAATCTCGCCAAAGCTAGCGATTCGGACGACATCGAGCTGGCAAAAAGCAATATCCTGCTAATCGGTCCTACGGGCTCGGGCAAGACGCTGCTCGCGCAGACGCTGGCGCGATTGCTCGATGTGCCCTTCGTCATGGCTGACGCGACAACGCTTACTGAAGCTGGCTACGTAGGCGAGGACGTAGAGAACATCATTCAGAAACTGCTCCAGAAGTGTAACTACGACGCGGAAAAGGCCCAGCAAGGCATTGTCTACATAGACGAAATCGACAAGATTTCGCGCAAATCCGACAATCCTTCGATAACACGCGATGTTTCCGGCGAAGGTGTGCAGCAGGCATTGCTGAAACTGATCGAGGGAACAATCGCTTCAGTGCCGCCCCAAGGCGGCAGAAAGCATCCTAACCAGGAGTTCGTACAGGTTGACACCACCAACATTCTTTTCATTTGCGGAGGTGCATTTGACGGGCTCGATAAGATTATCAGGGCCCGATCCGAGAAGGGAGGGATAGGTTTCAGCGCCAATGTGCAAACCCAGGAAAATCGCAAGGATTTCGGCACGTTGCTGCGAGGCGTGGAGCCTGAGGATCTGGTCAAGTATGGCCTGATTCCGGAATTCGTCGGCCGCCTGCCGGTGGTCGCGACTCTGGAAGAGCTGGGCGAAGCAGCGTTGATTCAAATTCTGACCGAACCGAAAAATGCGCTTATCAAACAGTATCAGAAGATGTTCAACATGGAAGGCGGGGTCGATCTCGAATTTCGTGAGCAGGCTCTCAAAGCGATCGCCCGCAAGGCGCTTGCTCGCAAGACTGGAGCGCGAGGGCTGCGCTCGATTCTCGAAAACGCCCTGCTGGACACGATGTTCGACCTTCCATCTCTGGAAAACGTCGCCAAGGTCGTAATCGATCATGGCTCGGTCAATGGCGACATCAAACCCATCCTGATCTATTCGGATAAACCGAAAGTGGCCAAAAGCTTTTAGTTCGGTTCCAGGATACTTATCCCTCGTCTTGAATTATCCGGGCGGCACCCCCATAACCTTTGTTTGTCTCTTTTACAGGTGAGCCGACATGCCCTCTCCAGTTAACGACCCTAACCAGATATCCCTGCCGCTATTGCCCCTGCGCGATGTAGTCGTTTTTCCGCACATGGTGATTCCGCTTTTTGTCGGACGGCCCAAGTCCATCAAAGCCCTGGAAATTGCCATGGAGTCCGGCAAGAGTATTTTACTGGTGGCTCAAAAATTTGCCGCGAAGGACGAACCGGTTCCGGAAGATCTTTATGGCGTATGCAGCGTCGCCAATCTGCTGCAAATGCTCAAGTTGCCCGATGGCACTGTAAAAGTGCTGGTGGAAGGCAGCCGTCGTGCACGCATTTTAAAAGTGATCGATGACGGCAGCTATTTTTCCGGACAGGCTTCACTGGTCCCGCCTGATGCTGTCGATAACCATGAGATCGAGGCGATGCGTCGGGCAACACTCGCACAGTTCGATCAATATGTGAAGCTCAACAAAAAAATTCCGCCCGAAATACTGACTTCGTTGACAGGAATAGATGAGGCGGGGCGCCTGGCCGATACAATTGCTGCCCATCTTCCATTGAAGCTTGAGCAAAAGCAGGAAGTGCTGGAAATTTTTGATGTGCCCAAGCGACTGGAACATCTGCTGGGGCTGCTTGAAACGGAACTCGACATATTGCAGGTGGAAAAGCGCATCCGCGGAAGAGTCAAGCGGCAGATGGAGAAGAGCCAGCGTGACTATTATCTCAACGAACAGGTGAAAGCCATCCAGAAGGAGTTGGGAGAAGGGGAAGACGGCGCAGATCTGGAAGAGATCGATAAAAAGATCAAGGCCGCGCAGATGCCCAAGGAAGGCCGTGCCAAGGCAGAAGCGGAACTCAAAAAATTGCGCCTGATGTCACCCATGTCGGCCGAGGCAACGGTCGTGCGTAATTATATTGACGCGCTGGTGGCCTTGCCGTGGAAGAAAAAAAGCAAGATCAGCAAAGACCTTCACGCCGCCGAACTGGTGCTGGAGCAGGATCATTATGGCCTTGAAAAGGTCAAGGAACGTATTGTTGAGTACCTTGCCGTGCAGCAGCGCGTGGACAAGTTGAAAGCGCCCATTCTCTGCCTGGTTGGTCCCCCGGGAGTGGGAAAGACCTCGCTGGGACAGTCGGTCGCGCGCGCCACTAATCGCAAATTTGTACGCATGTCGCTGGGTGGGGTTCGTGATGAGGCCGAGATTCGCGGTCACCGCCGTACGTATATCGGTTCCATGCCGGGCAAGATCCTGCAGAACATGACCAAAGTAGGCGTCAAGAACCCATTATTCCTGCTGGACGAGGTTGACAAGATGGGTATGGATTTCCGCGGCGATCCGTCGTCGGCGTTATTGGAGGTGCTTGATCCAGAGCAGAACAATTCGTTCGTGGATCATTATGTCGAAGTTGAGTACGACCTGTCCGATGTCATGTTTGTCGCAACTGCAAACACGCTGAACATACCTCCAGCATTGCTGGACCGTATGGAAGTCATTAGGCTGTCTGGCTATACCGAGGATGAAAAGCTCAATATCGCAACGCGTTATTTGCTGCCCAAGCAGATAAAAAACCATGGCTTGAAAGAAAACGAATTGACCGTATCCGAGTCCGCGTTACGGGATATCACGCGTTATTACACGCGGGAAGCGGGCGTACGTGCAATGGAGCGCGAAATCTCCAAGATATGCCGTAAGGTGGTCAAGGCGCTTCTGTTGAAAAGCGATCAGAAAAAAATTGTTATCAACGGACGCAACCTGGACAAGTATCTGGGGGTAAGACGTTATACCTATGGTGTCGCAGAGGAGAAAAATCAGATCGGGCAGGTTACCGGCCTTGCATGGACGGAGGTAGGGGGAGAATTACTGACTATCGAGACAGTCGTGCTGCCGGGTAAAGGAAAAACCATCACCACCGGAAAACTGGGCGAAGTAATGCAGGAATCGGTGCAGGCCGCGCTGTCGGTAGTTCGTAGCCGTTCAAGAGCATTAGGCATCGCCGACGATTTTTACCAGAAGAACGACATTCACATCCACCTGCCGGAAGGCGCCACTCCAAAGGATGGGCCGAGTGCGGGGATCGGTATTTGCATTGCGATGGTCTCGGCCTTGACCGGTATTGCGGCGCGAGCGGATGTGGCAATGACGGGCGAGATAACATTACGCGGCGAGGTGCTGCCCATCGGGGGACTTAAGGAAAAACTGCTGGCGGCACACCGCGGGGGAATAAAAACAGTGCTGATTCCCGAGGATAACGTTAAGGATTTGACCGAAATTCCTGAGAATATCAAGAATCGGCTGGATATTCACCCCGTCAAATGGATCGATCAGGTGCTGGATCTGGCGCTGGAGCGCAAACCCGAAGCGCTTCCTGTAGCACCTCCGTCGGTACCGCCCGTTCCGGTTGACGGGGATACCGCCAGCACGGTGATAAAGCACTAGGGAACCCCCTGCAAAGCCCCGTCCCATCCGGGTTGCGGTAAAATCGGCGCTTATGGCGTTGCGCTCCTTGGCATCGTAGTCCCAGCTACGACCAGCGTCGCGCGCCTTATGATCATCCCGATTTTAGCAGCAACGCGCTCAGCGAGGATTTGTTCAGCGGTTCCCTGGGATTACCCACGTGATTGCCGCGGGGAATTGTTGTCCGCTTCGTCGGTAATGATGGTGACCTCTTCTCCACGCGGTTCTACTGATATCATGAAAATGGGGTTCAGCTTGACGGAAAACCGCGGCTATGAAATCCGGCGCGGAGATTTATGCATAAATGTTATTGAAATATTTCCGAATCGCTTGACCAAGCCCAAGACCCTTGATATAAAACCAATTGCAGGGTTTTTGTAACTGTCTCTACAATAACGAAAGGGGAATCACGTGAATAAATCTGAACTGATCGATGCCATTGCAAAGTCCTGCGATATCTCGAAGGCCTCTGCAGGTAACGCACTCGACGGAGCATTAACAGCAATAAAAAACGCACTGAAAAACGGTCAAAGTGTAACTCTCGTCGGATTTGGAACTTTCAAGGTGGGTAAGCGGGAGTCCCGCACCGGCCGTAATCCTCGTACTGGCGCCGCTATAGAAATTGAAGCTGCGAAAGTTCCAAAATTCACTGCTGGCAAGGCGCTCAAGGATGCAGTAAACTAATACGTTTTTTGACGGGGTGCTTAGCTCAGTTGGTAGAGCGTCGCCCTTACAAGGCGAATGTCGGCGGTTCGACCCCGTCAGCACCCACCAGGTATTTACAGTATTTTTTATTTAAATACTTTTTGTTTCGTTACTTTTTATTTTTGTTGGAGTGGTAGTTCAGTTGGTTAGAATACCGGCCTGTCACGCCGGGGGTCGCGGGTTCGAGTCCCGTCCACTCCGCCAGATTTCATACTAAAGCAGGGCGAACGCAAGTTCGCCTTTTTTGTTCGCTTTTTCCGTTTTTCCGAGTTTCGACATGTTCGATTTTGTTCACAAGAAAAAACGCATCGTCCAGATCATCCTGGGGCTCGCTACGCTGCCCTTCCTGTTCTGGGGGATCGAGTCATACCGCAGTGCGGGGGGTGAGGATCACGTTGCATCGGCTGCAGGAGAAAAAATCTCTCCTCAGGAATTCGAGCAGGCGCTTCGCAATCAGCAGGAAAGTATGCGGGCCACCCTGGGGGCAAACTTTAACGAATCGATGCTGGATCGGCCGGAAGTACGCTCGGCGGTGCTGGAAGGACTGATCCAGCAGCGCCTGCTGAAGCATGAGGCGGCCCGCGTGGGACTTTCCGTGGCGGATCCGCAGTTGGTGGAGATGATCCAGAACATATCGGCCTTCCAGGAGGACGGAAAATTTTCAAAAAAACGTTATGAAGAGTTACTTCGCGGCCAGGGAATGAGCCCACGGGCGTTCGAATCCCGTGTTCGTCAGGAACTGATGCGTCAACAATTGATTGCGCCATATAGCGAGCATGGATTTGTTCCCGCCTTTGTAGCGGACAAAATCATGCGGTTGAGCGAAGAGAAACGTGAAGTCAGCCTTGCGCAAATACAGCCTGAGCAATTTCTGGCACAAATAAAACCCGACGATGCCGCTATCAAGTCGTATTATGAGCGCCATCAGGCGGAGTTCCGGTTGCCGGAACAGGCACGTGTTGAATACGTCGTGCTGTCGCTTGATGATCTCGCCAGGCAGGCAACTGTGAGTGCTGACGAAGCCAGTAAATATTTTGACGAGCATAGAGCCGAGTTCGAACAGGCGGAAGAGCGCCGTGCAAGTCACATTCTGATTAGCGCGCCTGCAAATGCTCCGGATTCCGAGAAGGCTGCCGCGCGCGCTAAAGCCGAGCAATTGCTCGATCAGTTGAGGAAGGCTCCGCAGGATTTCCAAAAGCTTGCCCGACAGCATTCCCAGGACCCGGGCACCGCAGAAAGAGGTGGCGATCTCGGTTTTTTTTCCCGCAACATGATGGTCAAGTCATTTGAAGACGCAGTGTTTCAGATGAAACTGGACGAGATCAGTAACGTGGTCGAGACGGATCACGGCTTCCATATTATTAGGCTCACCGGAATCAAAGCTGCGAAACCGATCAATTTCAGCGAAGTGAAGGGCCAGGTTGAGCAGGAAATCAAGAAACAGAAAGCGAGAAAGCAGTTCGATGAGATGGCGGAAGGTTTCAGCAATGCAGTCTATGAGCAAAGCGATAGTCTGCGGCCTGCTGCGGAAAAATTCAGTTTACCTCTTCAGCAAAGCGGCTGGATCAATAAAAATGCGGGGGAGCCCCCTTACTTCAATAATCCCCGGCTGCTTCAGGCAATATTTTCGGACGACGCAATTGGGAACAAGCACAATACCGAAGCGATCGAGGTTGCGCCCAACACGCTTGTTTCAGCAAGAGTATTGGACCACAGGCCTGCCTCGACACCATCACTGGCAGAGCTGAAGGATAAGATTACCGGAATCGTGGCGCGGCAGGAAGCGGCCGCAGCGGCCGTGACGGAAGGCAAGGAAAAGCTTGCGCAGTTAAAGGAAGGAAAGGAGGGCAAAAGCGGCAGTGTTGCGTGGAGCGCGACGCAGCAGGTTTCCCGAAGGGAGCCGCAAGGCCTTGACAATGAAACGCTGCGTGCGGTCTTTATGGCCGACGCGGCTCGGTTGCCGGCATTTGCGGGGTTGCCCAATCCCAAGGGCGGCTATACTCTGATCCGTATCAGCCAGGTTACCGAACCGGCGCTGCCGGACGCGGCCGCGCGTAAACTTTTTGCAAGACAACTGCAACAAGTGCTTACCGAGGAGGAGCTCTCATCCTATCTTGCCGGGGTCAGGAAGCGATATGACGTGTCGGTGAAGAGCGAGAACCTGGAGAAGAAGTGAAGATGAATGGCGTCCATAACTGATGGAACGGAAGGCAATATAGTGGACCTCAATTTCCGGACAGCGATTTAAGATGGTAGCCTGCAAAAAAAGAGAGCAGGCGGTGAGTGAGAAAAAACGCAAGAATTTCAGCGGTCAGTTCAAGACCAAGGTTGCACTTGAAGCAATTCGTGGGGTCAAGACGGCAAACGTGCTGATCGCCTTCCTGGTGTCTGGTACCATTCCCCGAAAAGACAGATATGATGTGGGGGCGTGGGGACAACAACTTTCCTGGCGTTCCTGATCCCCTGGACGTACGACCTGAATGCTCCTGGTGATTGCTCCTAAATAGCTTCTCATGCTGTATGTGGGATGTGAGGACGGTAGTCCATCAAAAGGAGAAGTCGTGGATAAACGACTACGATCATTTTCGGATTTTGTACCCTGTTTTCAGCATTCGCAATGTGCACCACCATACCACCAGGAAACACGCCACCAAAGTCCCAAGGCTGAGGTAGGGTGAAACATCCGAGGCGCGAAAGAAGCCGTAGCGAAACCCGTCTACCATGTAGAAAAA
>DATJHX010000199.1:0-25288 GCA_035493655.1 Nitrosospira sp. | reverse complement strand
CTGCTCTCCCGCTTCACTGAGCAGTTCGATGCGCTGACGCACCGTGGGAAGCCAGTCCGGGTCGGGATTCAGCTTGCCGACCAAGGTATTCATGCTGGCGAAAGCAAAAGCGTCGACCTGGCGGATGGTGGAATAAGCCTGGGCTAACTGGTCTGTGATGGTGTTCACATTGGGATTTAACATTTTTCTCCTTTGATTTATTTGAACAAACCTATTGAGGAGCCTCTGAATAAGTCCCAGGCCTGGTAGCGGATGGCGCAGGATTTATTTGGAAGTTACTGAAACGGCAGAGCCAGTGTATGGTTCGCTAGATGGGGGCAATCAAAGGAGAAAGGGAGGTTTTCCCGCGCTATTCAACCTTAAGGGAAGGACGTACAGGAAAAATCTGTCGTATTGCTTCAGAATTGAAGGCTCCAAACAGGAGAGAGGAGAGCGAACCCTATTCGCGAACAGTCATCTAAAAAGCATAGCTCGCGTTTATCCCCACCATGTAATTCCGCCCCGGCGCAGGTTCGTAAAACCTGCCATTGCTTTCGTTGACAATGACCGAACCCATATATCGGGTGCCAGTAATATTGTCCACCCGTACAAACTCACTAAATCTCCAGCCCCCGATTCTGTGGGAATAAGCGAACCGGATATTGGCCAAGGCATACTGGCTCGCGGCTTCGGTATTGATATCATTTGCAAAGATGTGATCGCGATAGATTGCCTCCACGGCCGCCGAAAATCCCGGCAGACCGCGCCTCCAGGTCAACTCCGCATAGGCGGTATTGCGAGGCACGCCGGGCAGGAAATTACCGGCGGCCACAGTCACCAGTCGCGGTGCAGCGGTGGGACGATAAGAATAAGCGTCCCGAAAAGTGGCATCGAGATAGGTATACGACGCATAGAGGGCCAGATAGGGGCCGAAGCGGGAGTCGGCTGAGAGCTCCAGACCCCGCCGTCTCGTATCAGCCGCATTCTGGAAAGTGGCTCGGCCGCCCGAGTTGGTGGCGGGCAGAATTTCCCCAGCGACATGGGTCTCGAAAAATGCCAGATTGACACGAGTGGTATCGGTCGCCAGCCATTTTAGTCCGGCCTCGGCATTGACGCTCCTGCTCGGCCGCAGCGAAAAATTAAGGCCTGTCGCCCCGTCCGGTCTATAAACCAATTCTGCGAACGTGGGCGTTTCAAACCCCGTGCCCGCGCTGGCATATAGATTGAGCGCGGGGCTAACCTTGTATAATAGCCCCAGCACGGGATTCACGCTGCGGTAAGTAATCCCGCCACTGTCATCGGGATTGCCGCTACGGATGAAAAAATCCTCGGAGCTGAATTTCACCTCGTTATTGCGTACCGCGGCTGAAAACGACCAGGCCGGCGCAAACTGCCACTCCGCCTGAACATATTGCCCAAAGCTGGTGACAATATTGTTCTCGTTGCGGCGCAAATTGCCTTGTACTCCCAGCACCTGCCCGGAAAAATTTTCGAATCCCTTGCGGCGCTCTTTCGAAGCGTCGTAATCAATCCCGGCGGTGAATGCCAGTGGGCGCTCCCCGCTGCTTCGATATGTCCATCGCAGGCCCAGCCCGCCGAATTCACGGTCCAGATCGACTACCCCGCCCGGATTGGTTACAGGAATCTGCGCGCCTATTGGCACGGCGAGAAATTGCAGGATCTGCCGGGTTCCGGCATATCCGATGAGCTTGACGGTATTCGCGGCAGAAAATTTGTGTTCGTAAACCAGGCCACCCTGAGAATTATCAATGCTCTTGCGCGTGTTGAACGTCGTCGCGCTCGCATCCGCCTGGCGGGGATTGACAATGATCTGGGCGCGGGATAGCCCGAGCGGATCATGGGTGTCGCCTTGATGAAGGTTATTGGCGACCAGAGTAAGCGTGGAGTGCGGATCGAACCGATAGACAAGCTTGGCGCTCGACTGGTAACGGGTCGCGGCGCTATGGTCCCGGTAACCCTGCGTCTGAAAACGGGAAATATCGATCATATAATTGAACGGGCCGAATGTCGCGTTCGTTCCATTTGCATTTGTCCCGCCTGTTCCGCCTGCCCCGCCTTTACTATTCGCCCCGGCTACTCCCCCGAGTGTGCCGCCCAGCTTG
Source organism: Nitrosospira sp. (assembly GCA_035493655.1). Lineage (GTDB taxonomy): Bacteria > Pseudomonadota > Gammaproteobacteria > Burkholderiales > Nitrosomonadaceae > Nitrosospira. Next base: position 23,186 of record DATJHX010000199.1, on the reverse strand, counting down.
ATTTCGCCGCGAGACGTTCCATAGCTGCCGCCCAGCAACATGCCGGACAGCGTAGTACCCTCCGGCCCATCCTCCGTGAATGCCTGGATCACGCCGCCAGAGGCATTGCCGTAGATAGCGGAGAAAGGCCCACGCAACACCTCGATGCGCTTGACCGAGCCGAGATTGATATTGGCCGCCTGCCCCTGCCCGTCGGGATTATTAACGGGAATATCATCGACGATCATCCGGATACCACGAATACCGAAAGGAGCGCGAGCGCCAAAACCCCGGCTGGAAATTTGCAGATCCTGGGCATAATTTTGACGGTTTTGAATAACGAGACCGGGAATACGTGTCAACGCCTCGGAAAGATTGACGAGCGGACGGCCATCCCGAATGACAGCCGCTTCCACCACATCGGCAGACATGGGCAAAGAAAAGCTCGACTGCTCGATACGGGTTCCAGTGATAACTACGGGGTTGAGCTTTGGGGGGGTAATGGCCGATGGATCGGTCGCCTGTACGAAAGAAGGGCCGGCTGCGACGTTCAAGGCTACGACCAGTTTCAGGTGCAGCGTCCTAAAAGGCGCTTTGTTTTTATAGAGGCATTTCACAACCATACGGGCAAGGAACAAGCTGCCCCAAATTCCCCGGGCAGATCAATTTATAAAGTTGGTCTGCACGTTATCACTGAACACCTGACACCATTGATATATTTCTACCGAGTCACCGATGCCAGCGCGATGCAATGAGCAGGTATGCGTCTAATGGATGCCACTAGCCTGCTGGGGAAAAAGCTATCAAACTGGGAGCAGAAATGGAGCCTGAGCTGGCTCTTCCAACGGATGGAGTATATCCGATGGCTCCGGCTACCAGAAGCCGCAGGTATAACGAAGCACAACTTTGACTTTGGGCTTTGCGAGATCGCGCATTTGCTCGGTTACTTTTTAAATGGAGGCAAAGTTTGGTTAAGCCTTTCTTTGCCGCCATTAAATCTCACCGTGCTGTCATTCCCGTATTGTCAGCATGGCTGTTTGGTCTTCAACAGCCATGCGCTCCGCCTCGGCGTTTAGAGGGGTCCAATTACGCTTTTCACCGTTCCATGCATCGGCAAACAATGCCAGATGGTTGGGCGATGGGGAACGGAGTCAGGACCGCTGAATTCCTCACGTATGGCAGTTGTCGTGAAGTCGAATGCCTGATCAGCCGGAACATCGGGTAGAAAAAAAACCGAAATTAGTGCCCCCTGTATCGACTGACTTCACGAGGGCAATCGAGACGAGGGAACCCAATCTGGTTTTCTCGGTGGTTATCTCATCGGTTTTAAAATCATGTGAAACCGATCCGTCTCTATAGGTCAACGCGGTAAGCCCTGGAGTGATACCGATTGTATACTTGACCTCGATGTGGTGCCCTTTCAGAATAAATTGCTGTGCCATGATAAGCCTCCAATTGACGTGGTTGTGTCAGACGAAATTAAAAAACCACCTGAGACGCGATGCCGTTTAAACGCGTGATCGTATAAAAGTCACGCTGGCCGGTAGTTGGCAGCGGTGGGATAGCAAACCTGTGAAGAGTTGTAATGCCGTAGGTCTGCACGTTTTCTCTTGCACCTGGCCCGGCAGGCAGGTTCACGCGAGGAATCAGGACACTGAAGGTATGGCCGCCAAAGTCGACGCTGGGTGCAAAAGTAACGCTGACAATCGTGGCGACTTCTGTCTCTACGCGCCGGATCTGATCTCCACTGAAGCTGCGCGTTTGCTGCAAATCCTGATAGGTGAAGTGAGGTTGGCCATCCACACCCGTGGTGGAGTATGAGATGTGGATATTCCTGCCGCTGAGGTCGTAATGGGTGGGTGCGATAATGGGTAAATCTGCTTCCATGACGGACTCCTTGACTTGAGATAGCAGCCGTTGGGCGCTGCCCCCTTGATTGGAATTTTCTTTGTCGGCGAATAAGCCGGGACGGTCTGCCGTCCTCGAAAAATTCCAAACATGGTTTCAACGATAGGCAAACTTGAGGGGAGAGTCGTAAAGGAATGGTTAAATATTGGTTAAATATCAGTAAAACTTTCGAGTTAGCATGAAAAATAATGGATCTTGTCGAAATGCGCGTTTTACCCTCTGGATGCGCTCGGTTTATAGGCTAAAATCGCAGCAAAAAGGTAGGGGCGTCCAGTAGGTGCTAGCAATTACGGCAGTGCTACGAGACGCAACTTAGGCAGTGCTACGAGGCGCAACTTAATGAGAAAAGGTAAGAAGATGTGAATTTGAAGCGAGCTGGATAAATAACCGACTGCAGCACTTATCTAATCTGAGCTTCTAAGATGATGCCACCCATCCTGGCGGCGTTTGTCACCTCATCCATTTCCAAATAGAGAGCAAGGGCATGTCCCGCTTCGAGTCTCAGCAATTTAATAATATTTGTGAAATGCGAAAGAGGAAAGAAAAGATGTATTTCATCTCCGTTTACGATGCCACCGTTATTTCCGGGAGCGATTGCTGATCCGAAGAGCATCTGCCCCACCTTCTTAGCGCCGCTGTAAAAGTCAATTCGAGCGTAGTCCTTAAACTGGGCTGTATCATTGCTAACTATTCCGTAGGTAACCCCATAGTCGTTAAATGGGTTCTTGATCAGCTTCATGCTTTACCTCTGATATTCATGATTGTTTATCGAACGGAAGAGGAATCTATAAGGATAATTAATAATGGACAGGACCAAGTATCAAGCTGTTTGACAATCATGATGCAATACCCCCACTATTCATCTTACTGAAGCCTCCCATACGAACTGGCATTTATTTATTCATTTTTTACAGTTCAAAAAGAATATCCTCGGACTCAAAACCTGAGGTACAGACTGTTATGGAGAATGGCGAGGAGGATTCTGCAGCACCTCCTTCACAGCCGGAGGCACAGTCATCCGATTCCAGGCGAAAGAGCAAGTTGTCCAGTTGATCGTTGTTTGTCGGATCGCCGCTTAAACCAAACATATCTATTAATCTTGTTTTTTTCATTATTGAGTTTCTCCTGAATCTCCGAATTCGACAAAAAACGGGAGCATGGATGCCTGGCTACAAGCAATATGTGCTAACCGTGCTTAAAAAACGTCATTGACTTATCCTGAAGTTATGCTTGAATTCATCTTTCATAGTAATTTTTATATTTGTTGAGCTACTCGGGAAAATTGAACATGGAGCGCCGGGTGAGATGCAGGCTTCCTCAGACTTCCTTTTAGCTTCTCCCTGAGCTTTCAATAATCCCGGTGCTTCAATAATTCCGCTAACCCGGCTAATTAATTCGCGAGGTCCGATTGAACGATACTTAAGCTCATACAGAAAGTCGTAAAGAAACGGTTAAATTTCGGTTAAATTTTTATAATTTCCGTTCTTCGGGAGGGGAAAATGGAACGGATAGATACTAAAACGCAGTCTCGTTGCTGGGAGTTCTCTCCCTTCAGGTTGGACACGGCCAACGCCACGCTATGGCGCAATGATCAGGTCGTGCCATTGCGGCCCAAAAATTTTGCCGCCTTATGTTATTTGATCGAAAGGCACGGCCAACTGGTAACGAAGGATGAGTTGCTGGATGCCGTGTGGCGGAATCGCTGTGTCGGCGAGGCTGTACTGAAAGTGTGTATTAATGAACTGCGCCAGGTGCTAGGAGATGATGCGCACGCTCCGGCCTATCTGATAACGGTCGCTCGGCGCGGCTATCGCTTTGGCGCGCCGGTAACTGAAATCCAACCAGAGAAAAAGAAGGAAACATCAACCGGTTCTTCCCTTTCTCACCTCGGGAATCGGCTAAATAACAGATCAGGCTACCGGGTCGGCCGTGAATCGGCGCAAGCTGCGTTGCTGACGATCTGGCGACATTCCCTGGAGAACGTACGCCAGGTTGTCTTCGTGACTGGCGAACCTGGAATCGGCAAAACAACCCTGATCGAAATGTTCATCGACCAGGTGAGCCAGACAAGCCAGATAAACAATTGCGCACCGATGATCTTACGCATGCGCTGCGTAAAGCATTTCGGTGAGGGCGAGGCCCTCATGCCGATGATCGAAGCCATGGAGAAACGCTGCCGCGGCCCGGAAGGCGCGAAGCTGATCGAATCACTGCGCAAACACGCGCCTGTCTGGCTCGCCCAACTACCGTCGGTATTAAAACTCGAAGAACGGGAGGCGCTTCAGCGGGAAATCTTTGGGGCAAGCCGCGAGCGAATGGTAAGGGAGGGATGCGAGCTACTGGAAGCTTTAAGCAAGGACAGACCGTTGATTCTGGTGCTGGAGGATCTTCACTGGAGCGATCACGCCACGCTGGACTTTCTCAGCTTGCTGGCGCGCCGTAACGAGGCAGCGCCCCTGATGATCGTGGCAAGCTACCGTCCAGCCGACGCCAGCCAGCGTGGCCATCCTGTCGCCTTGGTTCACAGCGAATTGCAGACGCGAGGCGTCGGTTCGGAAATCGCGCTCAAGCCGTTCTCGCTGGATGAGGTCAAAGACTACCTGGTTCACCGTTTCCCGGATATCGAAATTCCGGACTCGGTAAGTCGCGCGCTTTTCACCAGAACAGCGGGACTTCCCCTGTTTGTTTCCAATCTGATCGAGTATCTGGTAAGTCAGCACAAGGGTTGGCCGCTTTCCACTGAAACAGTCGTGGATAAAGCGTTACCGGACACCATCCGTCGTGTGATTGAACGTGAGATTGAACGGCTAAGCCTGGAAGAGCAACGCCTGCTCGGGGTCGCCAGTGCGATCGGTTCCAATTTTTCCGCAGTATTACTCGGTGCGGTACTCGATATGGACGTGGCCGAGGTGGATCGCGGTTGCGAGGCGCTCGTCCGGCGCGGCCAGATATTGGTTGCGGATGGCATGGAGCAAGGGCCGCAAGGGGATGTCGTCTGTAATTATGCTTTCCGCCATGCTTTATACGTCGAAGTGCTTTATCAACGGCTTTCCCCCAGCCAGCTCATCCGGATGCATTTACGCATCGGCGAATGCCTTGAACGGCTGCACGGCAAACAGGACCTGAAGTACGCCGCTGAATTGGCCCTGCATTTCGAAAAGGGATGGGACTGGAGCCGGGCAGTCGGTTATCTGACGCAAGCAGCGGCCAACGCGGCGCAGCGATTCGCAAATAGACAGGCCTATGACTATCTTGTCCGAGCGTTGGATATGGTTGAGCGGCTGCCGCAAGAAAGGCAGGCGGAAACACGCATCGATCTCCTGAAACAATCTTCCGCAATACGCCGCTCGATGGGTGAAATGGCGGGCGCGAAATCCGACCTGGAGAAAATGCTTGGAACGGCAAAGGCATCCGCCAACCGCCGGGCAGAGGTTTTAGCGCTTCTGGAATTGAGCCGTGTCTCGGTATGGCTGGATCGCCGTGAATGCCTGAAGTTGGCGGAACAAGCGATGCAATGCAGTAAAGATCTCGATGACAAGATTCTTCAGGCGGTGGTCAAGGGGATGTGGGGTGGACTGAACCTCGTCTTCTGCCCGTGGCGCGCAGAGTTCGCGCAGGCTTGCCAGGAGGCGATGGATATGGCTCGGGCGAGCGGGAGCCCGCTTGTAATGCACTCGCGACTGACACAGCATATCTATGTCGAATTGCTGGCCTCGCATTACAGAAGCGCCTGTACAACGGCTGAAGAGGCTCTGGCCTTATCGCGCACGCTGGGCGACGGATACATGTTTATGGTCGGGCATTACTACTATGGACTGGCTTTGCTGCACCAGGGTGAATGGGGAAAGTTACGCGAAATTGCGGAACAAGGCAGGCGAGCGTTTGAGCGTAACTGTAATGATGCTACCCTGCCTCTGCGTTTGCATGGCCAGATCCTGACGGCCTGGCTGCATGTGGAAGCCTGCAGTTTTGCAAGTGCCAAAGAATATTGTGAAGAGGTATTGCCGCAGAACATTGGACCATGGGCTGAGTTTATCTCGGCCCATTTTTCAGCCATATATGGCAGGGCGCTCCTTGGAACGGGAGACTACATGGGCGCCATTCGGTGCTTTGAAGCTTTTTTCAAGGCCGAAGAAAACGAATCATTGCCAATATCGCGCAATTATTCCTTTCCGGCTTGCCAGGGAGCGTGTGAAGTCTGGTTAACGTTGGGAGAATTCGAAAAAGCACGGGATTATGCTCAGCGGTTGCATGACCTCGCCGCTGGCGCACCCGAAAACACGTATCTCGCGCTCAGCCATTGGTTATTTGCCGAAATTGCCATAAAAGAAGAAGCGCTGGAGGAAGCTGATTCACAAATCGCGCAAGCGCTCAACATTGTGGAAAATGCGGAAGTTTCTCTTGCTGCCTGGCGCGTGTATGGCACCGCGGAGAAATTGCATCATATACGCGGGAATACACGGAGAGCCAACATCTGCCAATACAAGAAACAGCAGGCAGTCAGAAAACTCGCTGATTCGCTTCCCGATGCTGATTCATTACGCGACCATTTGTGGCATTTTATAGGAATGAATGCTCCCGCTGTGATCGATGGAGCCGTACCCGCTATGCAGCTTCCGGCTGCTTTCAACGTCAGTCTTGTCGACGCTGCCTGATTGCCTGGTCAACTATTGGCCTTATCTCTACCTGTCAACTCTGCAGCATGAAAGTTTCGTATTCCAGACGGTTGAACTTGTGCGAGAGGATAAACAGCCCCAGAAAGGCCGACAGGCTCACAGACGCGGCAAACCCGTAGCCGAAAGTCTCCGCGCCGAGTTGCAACGTGGCGATGGTGAATACGAGATTAGTGATAAAAAAACACGCCGTGATGATGAGCACTTCCCGGCGGGCGTCAAGGTAAAAGAGGACATTGAGTATTGCCATCAGCAGTACCTGCACGCTGACCGCCACGACGTCGATATAGAACAAATGGATGTATAGAGGAGAAATGCCGATAGCATACAGAAGATCCCTGCCCCATAACAGGCATAGCGCAACCGTTATCCCTTGTACCTTGAATATCTCGTAAATTCCCTGGCGCGCGGCATAAACCATGCGGTCCCGCCTGTGTTCTATATGCATAAGCGTGTCACCTTCCCTGATAGCGCGATAAAAGCGCTCATGCTGTTCGGCGAAGTCGGCTTCCATGCTGACCAGAAATACGGCCATGCCGGGCAGGATGAACAGATAGGCCAGAAAAATGGGAAGGTCATAAATGATGGAAGCTCGCAGCGGACCAATCACGGCCTCCGAGGTATGCGGCACAAACCAGAAAATGAACTTGTCCACCCATACCGCCAGATAGTAAAGGGTGCCGACTGCGAATAAACTGTAGAAGCTTCGAGTGCGGTCGAGAAAATCGAATTTGAGCAACGAGGTGCCGGGATATTCCCGGACGATGTGATGCAAAAACGAAAACAGCAGGTAGCCATGTCCCGCCAGTACTCCGAGTAGCAGTCCGTTCAGCTCCCACGAAGATGAAGCAAGTGCTATCACAATTCCAAGGGAATAACCCTGGGCAAGCGTCCAGACGATCCGCCGGTAAGCTTTCATTCCCGACAGGAATATGAGGGCGATCCACAAGCCGCTCAGAGCTACGAAATTGCACAGCAGCAATAGCTGCTGAAAAAATGGCCCATCGAACAGCCAGAAAATGATAGGGGCAGCCCAGGCAAAACCGCCTGCCATGGTAATGATCAGGACGCCAAAAAGGTTGGGTAACACCTCGGCTTGTTCCCCCGCATAAGTCCGATCCGCTACGAAACGTGTAAACATCAGTTGCATGCCGCCGCTCCAGATCAACGAAGCCGCCATGAGGTAGGTTACGCAAATCTGGAAGGCGTTGACCTCACGCTGCGCTACCCCAAGGGCGACGGCGAGAACCCCGATCATCATGATGCTCAGTATGGAAAGTGCCCAGGGACCCCCGCTGACCAATCCGGCATAGCCATAGGCGCGCAATACCGACCAATAACTGTCGCGCTCCAGAATCTTGCGAATTTCAAAACCGATGCCTGCCATGCTTAAATCCGTTCGGTCAACTGCCCTGCCAGCCGGGCATCCTCAGAATCCTCATTGAGAGCTTGTGCATAAAGGTTCCGGTAAGACGAAAACATCAGCTTATCGTCATAGTAACGCTTCACCCGCGCGAGCCCCGCCTGTTGCGCGGCGAGCCAACGCTCAGGGTTATCAATCAGCGCAAGCGCCGCCCTTGCCGTTCCTTCAGGGTCTGCAATGAAAACCACGCTTCCTGCCGCACCGAGCGCGCGATCTTCCTCGCCGCGGCCTTCAATGAGTTCGCGGCAAGAGCCCACATCCGTCGCGAGGCAGGGCACACCGCTGGCGAACGCCTCCAGTACTACCAGAGGCAATGCCTCGCTGATTGAAGTCAGCACGACCAATCCGAGCTGGGGAAGAATTTCAAGCACATTCTGAAACCCCAGAAATTTGACGCTGTTTTCCAGCCCCAGGCTGGCAACCAGATCCTTGCATTCACTCACATAGGACGGATCTTCATCTTCAGGCCCCACGATCCATCCTTGCGCATCCGGCCGGGTATCGATCAGTGTTCGGACTGCTCGAATAAACGTCTTGATATCTTTGATGGGCACAACGCGCCCGATTAACCCCAGAATCGGCGGAATGTCCTGTGGGCGTTTTTCAAGTGGTGCCTGGTAGCGCTGCAGGTTGATCCCGTTGGGAATAACCCGTGTTTTTTCCGGTTGCGCGCCATCCGCAATCTGCCTCACGCGATTGCCTTCATATAAACTGACTATGGGAGACGCCTGCGCATAGGCCATGCGGCCGATCTGTTCATAAAATTTGATCCACAACCCGCGGATATATCCCATTTCGTCATGCAGCGTGTTACACACATCATCGTTGTGATCATGAATCCATGTTGCCTGCGCCAGATCAATCTTCCGTTCCTTTGTATAGATGCCATGCTCGGTCAGAATGAAAGGAATATTGCGCCTCAAGCGAATCATCGCCCCCAAAAACCCCGCATAACCGGTGGAAATGGCGTGGATCGCGCGTACGGGCGGTAGCCCCGCCGCAATATCGGCGAGTACGAACAGGGGCGCATGCATGGCGCGAACCGCCCAGAAATAGTTGATAAACGAAGGCTCGGTGCAGCGTTCGCGATATTGCCGGATAATGTAATCCCAGGAAGCCTTGCTATATAGAAAATCCTCCTGGCTGATTCCTTCCGCCGAGCCCAGCGTGGCAAAGGTGTTGGCCACTTGGGCAGCGCCCATTTGAGCTTTAGCCATTTGCGCATTGATCCGTTGAGCACTGGCCATTTGCTCATCTGATATTTTTCCGTCTTCTCGCATATATGCGTGCAGCGCGTCCATTGCTTCAAAAGCTCTGCGATTGCCCTGACGAGCGCTCGGCTTGAGGTGTTGTTTGTCGCGATGCAGCAAATAATGTGTTTCGATGTGCGTGACGTTGGGAGGAAATTGGTACTGCGCGGGACCATACATTTCCTGGGTCCCGCCGATAAAGATCACCGCAAACCTGATCTCCGGCAACCCGCTGATAATCTGATGTACCCACGATGATACCCCGCCACGAATATAAGGATAGGTCCCCTCCAGCAACAGGGCAATATCAGCAACAGGTGAACCCATAGGTTCCGTCGCCAATCGCGCCTTCGTTTTGTTGGCCTCCGGCCCGAAAGCCCTCATTTGCTCCACCACGCTTTTATCTGGGCAAGCCCCCTTCCTTTTTCACCTGAATGGCTGAGCGATGACAGATAGCGCTTCACTTCGTCGAATTTTCGTTCTTCGAAGGCGATTTCGGCGAGCCAAGGAAGAATTTTCTGTTCGTCAATACCTCCTGCTCTTGCATAGGCAAAAGCGGCTTTTGCAGGAGCAAGCTCACCGGAATCCAGCAAGATTCGCCCATACAAAAGCCAGCTATCGGCATTGGCTGAGCCAGCGTCAGCGGATACGGATGGCGAGACTACAAGCTCCAGATGATGGCGCGCAGTCTTCAGCCAGTGGGCTCTGAGCGTGCCTTGCACCAGATTGTGATACACCAGTTCCCAGCATAATGCGGCAATTGTTTTATGGTAAGCGCTCTGCATATGCGCGGGAACATCCGTCAACGCTTCGGTCAAAGCCAGGATACGTTCAGTCAAGGTTTTCTCATTTTCATCCATCATGGCGTAAGCCAATAACCGTACGTCATCGACAGGATCCCGTGACGCTTTCGACCATACTGTCATGGCCTCGCGCGCAGGCATATAGCGCGTAGCCATCACTGCCTTCAGGCGCTTTAACGGGCGCTCGGCAAAATACACGATTTGACGCAACGCACCCTCGCTATAGGGTGGAGTCGCAAAAATGACAGGCGGAGAAAATGGCAGCTCAGGCAGAATGATGGCTTGAATGTCTCGTGTAGAACGGCTGCGAGGACGCTTGAGCGCACTCGTCACGCTCCATGATATCCCCAGCACTCCGAATACCGGTAAAATCAATAAAATTAAAAATAGAAAGACCAGGCTTCTGCGCGGTGGCAGCTTGTATCGGCGTGGAAGCAGTTGCCAGAAAGCCTGCGCAAAAAAATAGGATGAAAGAACGTGTAGAAAAATGACTCCAGCTATCGCCCAGGCGCCCGCTGAGGCGTCAGCGCCCAGCCAGAGTAATAAGCCCGCTAGCGCCTCTGCTGTTAGTCCCAGCAGCACGGGCAGGCGGTACATTAACGCAGCTCCAGAGAGATAAGGGAGCGAATTCTCTGAGGATCAATGTCGCCGATGGCTGACAGCTCGCTTGTCACGGTTGTCATAGTTAACGCAGCATCGAGGCCGCTATCCACCCGCTGCATCCATGCGCGGGCACTTGCGATATCCGTCAATGGCAGGAGAATCCAGAGGGAGGGCTGGTCATTATCGTGAGCAAGACAAATCAGATCGATGGCGCGAACGGAAGAGTGGAGTTTCTCGTACGCAGCCATAACATCGGTTTTAGTGCCCGACAACTTCAGAAGCGTTGCATCGAGCTTGAACGCGTGATAATCCCGATACGTCCGCTCAAACCCCATAATAAAGCGCGTAACGGAGGAAACAGCCGTTCCAAAACGCAAGTGATCGACGCCGTGGGCGACAAGCACGGCGATAAGTTTCAGGTTATTTTCGTGAAAGGCGAAAAATGGCATGGATCTGACCAACAGCATGGCGTGAATGTCGCCGGTTGAGTCGGATAGGGGAATAGCGGCCAGTAACTGGCTCCTTAGCTGACCTTGAGCCGGCACAATTCGGGTCGCATGGTTTACCGCTGCCAGTTCTCCGGTTTCAAGCGCCGTAACGAGTACGGGATCGTCCTCATCGATCGCAAACTGTTCCCCGATATGAGCCAATATGCGAGCCGGATCGATGCGGTCAGCCTGTATGCCGATAATGCAGGCCTGCGTCAGCGCACCATACCCGGCTACAAATTCGATCAGCCTTTGCAGTGATGCATTGGTCAGGCCCCCAGCCCCGTCGATGGCACCAAATGCCGTTTGCAAATGCATGATGCCTTCACGCAACGAAAACCCGCTGTTGGCGACCGTTTGTTCCAGACGATCATGGGACAGGCGCAATAACTGATAATTGCGCGTAAATTCCTCCAGACGCTCCGCGCGATATTGATACGCACCCTCAAGCCGGTGCAGGCGGCGGCCCCACATATCGCGAAACTCACCGGTCACCATCGCCACGACAACAACGCCGATTCCCCATCCCAGTGGAAACTCGGGCGCCTCCTGCCACTGCTGATTAATGGATATACCCAACGCCGCCAATATCAGTAAGGCGCTGACAAAACCGTGAACAAAGCCATACCGTAACCCGGCCAGCAGAGGAGCCAGTATCGGCCATGGAAAGCCCATGCCCAGCCGGAAGGGGTCATGCTGCTGAGTAATGAACGACGCAGCGAGCACAATCGCGGTCAATGCCAATGTCTCGAGCCAGCCACTCCATGCCGGTGCCGATTGATTGGCATCAATGACTTCTATACCTTCCAGCCAGGGTTTTTTCATGACGCTGGCTGCTCCTGATCGACGGATGCTCGCTGCAATTCGCGAATTTTTGCCAAAGTCTGACGGCAGATATCCGCTTCGGCGGTCATGTCGCTTTGAGCAGGCACCGCTTCTCCCGCAAGCCATCGATTGGCTCGGTCGACATCGTCCAGGGATAACGGCAGCATGTCCGGAGGGGGCGGTTCGGCTGCCCGATGCTGTAAATGATCGGAAACTATTCTTAATTTCGCTGCTGCGGCCTGCTGATCTTTATGCTTGACCATATCGGCAAATTTCTCCCAGGCGGGCAGCAACAGGCGTTTATATTGGCGCTGCAGCGCGAAATAGTTTGCATTGTCCAATGTCCTGGTGAAACCCCAGCGCTCCCGCAGGGCTTGCCATTTCCCATTTTTTTCTGATTCGTCCTTGCCTCCTTGTCCATTACCCTGTTGCGCCCATGCATCCTTCGAGCCGGAGAAATACTCTGCCAGACGTTGAGGATATGTCACTTCAGCCTGGTCAGAAGCGCGAGCCGCAAACAGCTTCAAGGCCATGAGTCGGGCGTTATTGGCATTGGCAAGACAGCCTGCCCATTCCAAATTGTCGGCCAACGTCAATGTCCACAGGAAATTCCGCGGTCTCGTCGTCAGCGATCGCAGATACCAGGTTGCGGCCTGCATGGGGTTGCCCAACACTTGCTCCGCTGCAGCCAGGGCTTCTGTTAAAGGTGGACTTACCACTGGCTGGCTACCTGATGGGTTTCGAAAGGGTTTAACGAGCGCTTCAAGGGATGCTTGATCGGTTTTTTTGTCCGACAGCAATAGCCAGATCATCGCTTCGGTAATTTCCGGGTCCGGACCCCGCAAACGCAGTATTTGGCGCAGCGCGTCCCGCGCGGCGTCGCGCTCTCCATCGGCTATTTTGCGTACCGAGCGAAAATACCAGTAATCCGGGGTCTGCGCCATTGCCGATGGCCTGTTTGATTGCATCTCATCAGCAAGGGACAGCCAGTGGTCGAGTTCCTGCCAATTTTGCCGTTTCCAGGAAAAGCGCATGAGGCGTTGCAGATCCTCGACCCGTTGTAAACGATCCCATCCATATCGCGCAAGACGCTCACTTTTTTTATCGTCGCGATGGCGCACCGCCAGGCGTTGCAGATTCTCGAGTATTGCAGCGTCGCCGGGCCGCAAGGCGAGTGCCTGTTCATAGGCTCTGCTTGCATAGGCGTCCTGACCCAACTGGGTAGAAACTTTCGCCAGCAATAACCAGTACTCTTCGGCCTGGGCCTGTAAAGGCGAATCCACATCCTGGAGCAGTAATTCGAAGCTCTTTTGCGTATTTCCCGCTTCCTCATATAGCCGGGCCCGATCTATCCTTTGTTGCCCGCTTTTTGCATCAGGCATTTCCTGGTATATCGCCAGCGCTGCCCGCGGTTTACCTTCGAGAACCAGTACATCGGTTAGTGCTTTCAAAGTCGCTGGCGGATTTTGAAAGTGTTCAGCATGACGCCGTAATTGCTGCTCCACATGAGCGGGCTCGGCAACACTGAGCCCGGCCTTGACGTATGCTTCAGCTTCAGCGCTCGTCAGTATGCGGCGGGCCATGACAGCTTCCAGCAACTGCACCACCGCGCTGTTATCCCGTTTCGCCTGGCTCAATTCAAAGGCTCGGGTCTCCGCCTCGTGATCGGCCTTAGCACGAGCGAAAGACAGCCAAAGGGCAAGCGCTTCGTCGGGCTGGCTGTTCCAGTCATAAACATGAGCGAGCAAACGATGGCGATCGCTGCCAACGACCAGATTGGCGCGCAGTTGTGCAACCCGCGAAAGACTCTGGCTGAGCAAGCCCATCGATATTTGCAGCCGCACAATACGCTCGGCCAGCGCCTGATCATTAGGCAGAAACAAGCTTGCCTCTTCCAGCCAGGCTAGCGCATGCTCCTGATCGGCAAGCGGCTCGGCAATGTTGGCGGCAAGCGTCAAAAGGCCTGAGTCGCCTTCAATGCTGTCGTTTATCAACATCGCAGCCTTTAAGGCTTCCTGGTCAATGCCTGCCTGAAGGTAAGCCTGTAAGCAGGATTTGGCAATTTCCATTTTTTTGGATGCCATCCGCTCGAACGTAAATGCCTTGAGAAGATTCCGTGCGGCCAATTCCGGCTGGCCAGCCGCCATTCGTTCTTTTGCGGCAAAAACCAGCCACCGTGATTTTCTCTCGTCGGTTTCGTTTCGAAGAACGAGCAGTTGCTCGAAGGTTTCCGCCAATACGGAAGGTTCGCCAAACTGTTCCGCATAGGCGACAACCCGCTCCAATTCGTTGTCATTCCTTGCAATGCGCAGCAGTGAAGGAACGAGTGCAGCGACGTGCGCTCGCAACGAAGCCTCGACATCTTCCGGGGGATGCCGGTAAAGTTGCTGCAATGACAGCTTGAGATCGGCCAGGCGAATCTCATAAGTCAGGCGGGATTCCGGAGCGTTTCGCAACGGAGCTATAGCGGTATCCGCTTCCTCGAGTATTCCCGCATCCGTCAACAATTGGACGAATGACAGACGCAGGGGCGCATTATTGGGATCGGATTGAACCAGTACGCGCAGATATGCCACGGATAACGCGTCTTTTGCTGAAAGGTTGGATGGATCCCTGAAAGCGGGCTGGCGCGGAAATAATACCCAAAATGCGATCAGAAGAACCGCGCTCATAAACATCAGCGCGGGCGCATTTAGCAGGGATTCGCGCTGGGCTTCAACACGCAAGCCGGAATTCCCCTGAGGCCTGGGCTGCGGAGGCCGTGTAGGTGAAATGAGAATCTTCCCATCGGGCGGACAACGTCTCGCCATTTGAACTCACCAGGCATGAACCCGGCACTCCGAGTGTCAACTCACCGCGTGGCTCGAATAAAATCGTCGCAGTGCCATCTGAATTGAGATGCCACGATTTCAAAGGGGCGCTTGCGTGAATCAATCGCAAGGGAGAAGCATCAGTTTGAGCCTGGCCTTCGCGTCTGGGCTTGAGAATCGCATGGTTGCGCGCCAGGTAGATATAGCGCTCATTATTGCGATCGGAATAACCGACGATATCGGTCGAAATTTCCGGAAGCATTTCTGAAGCGGATAATCGAACCGTCCTGAGCGCATCGCCAAAAAGCAGCCAGTTGCCGTTGAGGTCGCGTGCAACGCTTGCTGTCTGAAAGGCACGCGCCCGCTGGACGTATTCATCGACCCAGATACCAAGGAAACTGTCCTTGCGCTGTTCCTCGGCCAGCGTATCCAGAAGCTCCGCACCGCGCACATGCATTAGCGCATCAGCATGAAACGATATGGACGAAATACGGAGCCGTCGCCCAGAATCGAGCTGCCGGTTCCATTCGCCAATCTTGCCGAAGTTCAAGGCTTCCCCATACCAAAGTTGAGCAAACAGCGGCTCGCCCGTTAACGGCGTCAGGACTTGGATACCCCACTCCGTGGGGCGCAGAGAGGGGGAAAGATCGGCCAGGGATAATGAACCGCTCTGCCAGCGCAAGCCACCCCCACCATAACTCGGCATGCCTCCTTTATGGACTGCCGCAAGAGCGGCGGGACCCGGTTTGCCATCTCCTGACCATATCAGCAGTAACGGCGATTCAGGCGCTACCGACTTCAGAAATTCGACAGTCCCCCCGGTTTCCCGAGTCATCTCCGCCGCGTAGCCATCCAAAAAAACGCCATAGCGGTATGGCTGCTGATCTGCGTCTTTTTTGCCCTCGAAAACCCCCCAATAGAACGGGTGGCTGTATGTATGGCTTGCCAATCGAACCTGCGGCAAAGAAGCCAGGTGCCGGACTTTGCTGCGTCGCTCTTCGCTGTCTGCTTCGGCTTCAATAACGCCTACCGTGACAGGAGCACGGTTCTTTTCCATCCATGCCCGAAGCCGGTCGATTACTTCGACGCCATGCTCATCTTTCTCGAACAGGCGATCGCCGCGCACTTCTGTAATGCCGAGGCGACGGCCATTTTCGGTTGTGAGATCAAACACGGGCTGCACGGGCAGGCGCAGTGCCGCCTGAAAAAAAGAAAAGGGGTCCAGCAGCCATTCACGGCGGCCTGACGCGCTTTCGCTCATGATGTGCGGGTGCAATGCGTAACCACCCCATGCACCCACCGCGATGGGATGAAATAGCTTGTCGCCATCGCTCAACGTCAGCCATGCCTGGTTCCTGTCCCGAACGCGAATATCCGGTGTGCCGCTCCCCACGACTGGCGCAGTGTTTGGCCGCCCCAGCCGCTCGCTTGCGACATCCAGCTTAAGAGTACGCGTGGTCGGTTGCAGTTCTCCCTGGTAATCGATCAGGTTTCGGCAAGCGGTACCCGCCGGAAGGTACCCCATGAATACTACGGGCAACCCGCCATCGACCTCGGTTTTCAAACGCGCGCAGGCGCTCTCGTAGCGACCAGTGTTACTTTCGCCGATACTGCTGTCTTCGTCCAGCCATGCAATAACGCCTGCATATCGTCCTACAAGCGGCTCGACTTGCAATGGGAGATGATCGATATACCAGTAGTCCAGCGCCAGGCCAAGATATTCCAGCGGCATCGCCGCGTGCCTGAATAGTTCGTGATCCATCTGTTGAGCCGGCGAACCATTTACGATAGCCAGCAGCTTGCGCGGCGCCAAGCGAACGCGGCCCTGCCCCAGCCACGTCAGGTCTCCATTTGCAACCCACGGCATGAATCCGAGCTTGACAATTTCGCGTGCTGTTTTTTCCGCTTCCTCCCAATTGCCCGGTTCGACATAGTCGAGCACGGTAATCGGCACATTGAATTCGTTTTGCGCGCGCTTCAATTGATTCAGAAGCCAGGTCCTGTTTTCTTCCCTAGTGGGCGCATGCTTGCCCGTAACGGGATCAAAGCCGTGAAAAAGTGATTCAGCAACCATCCCGTCAGCATACTTACTGGCGCGGTCCAGCACTTCGAAGCCCCGGTTAAGGATGAGCTTGCACCCTGGAAAGCGGCGCTTTACCTCCGCAAGCAACGCAACCAGCCCCGCCTCCTGTTCTTCGCGTTGTTTGCCTTCGGCCGTCACGATCAGATAGCTATCCACAGTATCAAGGAAAAATGCGCGGTAGCCCTCACGCCATAAGCGGTCAAAATGATGCTCAAGCAGGTATTCATGCCAGGCGGAATCATTCATGTTCATTACCAGGCTATTCCATGCCGGGTTCACGCCGATCGACCACTCCGTTTTGATCCGAGGCATATCCTCGCTATTACGCGCAATCTCACCAAATGAAACATAGGCAAATACCAGCGAATCCAGCTTTAATAACGCGGCTTTCTCATGCGGCAAAATCTGGCTGGGCTGAATCACAATCTGATCAAAATGGCGCAAATCTTCGACTGGGGGGCGGCTGCCATAGTAAAACACTATATCGCGCTGTTCGAGCATATCAGCGGATACTGCCGTCGATAGTGCCGATGTCAATATGAATGACAACAAAAATATCCGCAGGCGGTAACAGGTAAAAAACATATCGCGTTAAAAGTACCTTTTATTTGCTTTGGGGCGCGGCTTTCGATGCATCAGGTGGAAAAATAAGAGAACCTTTCCTCCCCATTTTTCGGCCTCAGGTTCCTGCATCCGGAAAGTGCTTTCTGCGCAAAGCCCTTCGTGCACCGCTCCAACTCCCCACAAAAATGTGGCGTGCAATTCGCAACAATTCATTGAATTGTTCTTCCTGGACGTCCCGTATGCGAACGAACTGAAGACGAGCGATTGAGGCTAAACCGGCTATTGGCGCTTTTGCTGCATCGCCGAATGTTTGACCAAGTCCCTTGACAGTGCCTATCCCGGGGAAATCCTTGAGAACGATTGCATGGCGGTGAAAAACTTGCACATGATTTCTGTGTTTCTCAGCAGGAAATTAGCAGGCCGTTTGGCAGGCTTAATGGTTTTGAGAATAAGGTAGCGGCATAATCTCCAGCACAGGACCATCCAGGGTCTTCCAATGAACTTTTCCGCCCTCAACGCTACTGGCCTGGATAACGGCGAGTACATCGAATCCCCCATCCGGAGACGCTGTTGCGTTGACCACCATACCGATGGATTGTTCCCCCATGTCCGCACCGAAGAGTTCATCTCCCGCTTTAACCGGAGATTCTGAAGTCGCGAGTTCAATATTGGCGAGGTACATCCGGCGCTTGATTTTTCCCAGGTATTGGGTACGGGCAACGATTTCCTGACCGGGATAGCAGCCTTTCTGAAAACTGATCCCACCAATGGCATCCAGATTTGCCATCTGCGGTATGAACTGCTCTTGCGTGGCCGGAAGAATTATGGGAATCCCTGCTTTTATTTGCAGCCACTCCCAGACAGACGCCCCAACCGGTACTGAATCCTCGTTTAGGCGGCCCCATACCTCAGGCCCTTGCTCCGGGGCGAGGATCAGCTCAAAACGATCCTGCCCAAGGCGAAGCACACTCCCCTTTTCCGTATGAATCATGCCGGAGTCGCGATCAGGAATCCGGCCTAAAACCCTGCCTATTAGCGTATCAGCATTGCTCCCCGCAACGCCAATGCGTATGAGTGTATCACCGATGTCCGCCAGCTTGACTTTTGCCCGTAACACGTACATGGACAAGCGCTTCCGGATGGCTGCCTGTAACACCGCAGGCAATTGCATGACATATTGGCTTTTGTCGTGCCAGAGTAAAAAACTCGCCAACATCCTGCCCTTGGGATTGCAATAGCTTCCATAGACAGCAGCAGCAGAGTGTTTCGTCAGCCTTACGTCGCAACTCAGTTGTCCTTGGAGGAAAGACTCGGCGTCCTCGCCTGAAAAACCGATCAGGCCAAAATGTGAAAGATCGACAATTACAGTTCCGGAGCTGACACTTGCAAGCTCAGCGGCAGAATTTCCATAATGAACGACCCGGTCGTCCTGGATGACTGCGTTGCGGCTTTGCAGATAAGTTTGCCAAGCGGGATTCATGCAGAACCAAACAGTGCGAAAACCACAGTGAAATGCGAAAACCAGACCGAATCAATTATAAGGCCAATGCAAGTCTCTATAAACCGCTAATTGCCTTGAAAGGGATAATGGTATTATGGGTTGTCCCTGCCCCTTGTCCATTTCCATTTCCATTTCCATTTCCTTATCCATCTGCACCTGTTCCTTTTACCTCCCCTCTTAAACACCTCATCGCTATCCGTCCTGGTGTCCTCTGTCCAATACGCCCGCCCGCTGCTTATCGTACGCCTCAAGCCCTCCAGGCGCCTCGCGGTAGTATTGAGTTTCTCGCATTTCATCGCTATCGGACTGCTTTGGCCGCTGACGTTGCCGATAATGGTGAAACTGGCGGGAAGCGCCATGCTGGCAGCGAGCCTTGTCCTCTACATCAGGTATTATGCTTTGTTGACCTCACCAAAGTCGGTAAGAGGTTTAAAGCTGACCTTGGACTCCGCGGACGCGATGACCTGCACGCTTGAAACGCAGCGTGGCGACTACATCGCATGTGCGCTACTTGGTAGCAGCTTTGTCGCGCCTTATCTTACCGTTCTCGAACTGAAGCCATTGAGCACGCGAAAGTTATGGCAAAGATTTCGCACACGCAGCGTGGTGATTTTACCGGATGGAATAGATGTGGAGGAATTCCGGCAGTTGCGCGTATTGCTGCGATGGAAGTGGAAAGATGCCAGGAAGTGGAAAGATGCTGAAGGGCTGCATTGATATACAGCCCAGCCGTTGGAAGATCACCTTTCCGGTTATCTTCTCCGCTATCGACCTTTACCCGATTCCCGAATTTTACCAGTTAGAAAAACACCCGTGCGGCCGATCCATGCAGGTTTGTCACCGTATAAAAGTCGAGCTGCCCGTTTATCGGCAGAACCGAGAATCTATGGAGAGTCGTGATGCCGATAGTCTGAATAGGTACAGACTGCTCTCCCGGGATATTCACTCGAGGCAGCAGAAGGCTGAAGCTGGTGCCTCCCGTATCGACCGTCATGCGGATAGTGACAGTGACCAGCGTTCCGATCTCGGTTTCGACACTGCGAATCTGGTCGCCGGTAAAATTAAGCGTTTGTTGCAGATCCTGATAGCTGAAATGCGGCTTGCCGTCTATGCCACTGGTTGAGTATGTGATATTGAGGTGTTTGCCGCTGAGTTGATAAAGATTTGGTGGCTGGGTAGCTTGATTTGCCGGCTGGCTTGCTTGCATGGGTGTCTCCTTTCGTTAAATGCGCCTTAAAGACGATGAGTGAGCCCGTTAGAAAGTGGAACGGAAAGCAGACGAGACGCGACTGGGAGGATAATCGCAGTACCACGCCCCGGCTTCCGTTATCAATATAGGCCGTGATGGTCAAAAGGCAAGAAATTCCCATTTTCACCACCCTCGCTCGCGTAACATTCCTGGATTTGGCTCGCAGGCATCACTCCCCGTCGCTACCCCGGGCTTATTCATAAAACCGATAAGCAAATGAAATGTTATTGGTTCCCCGAAGCGAAAATTGTTGGTAGATTTCACGACGTGCTTATCTTCTCTGCTGCCTTCTCCGTTGTATGACTCACGGCGCCGACATCAGTTGGCGCCTTTTCTTTAGTACCGGGATACAATATCCACATCTTGTTTATACATGGGTTGTTGATGCCACAGACTCTGACCCGGGTGAGCCCCCGATATCCGGCACGATAGCAATATGAACTTCCAGCAGTTGCGCATCATCCATGAAACGGTAAGGCAGAACTACAATCTGACCGAAGCGGCAAACGCCCTTTTCACTTCCCAGTCCGGCGTCAGCAAGCACATCAAGGACCTGGAAGATGAGCTGGGTATCGAACTGTTCGTGCGCAAAGGCAAGCGACTGCTCGGATTGACCGATCCGGGAAAGGAATTGGTTGAGATCGTCGAGCGTATTCTGCTTGACGCGAAAAATGTCAAGCGCCTGGCGGAACAATTCAGCAACCGGGACCGGGGGCGCCTCACCATTGCTACCACTCATACCCAGGCGCGGTACGCATTGCCATCAGTAGTAACTCAATTCAAGAAAGCGTTTCCACAGGTGCATCTCGTTTTGCATCAAGCAAGTCCAGGCGAAATCGTATCGATGCTGCTTGATGGCCAGGCGGACATAGGTGTCGCCACGGAAGCGCTGGAGGAGGTGGAAGAGTTGGCTTCCTTTCCCTATTACTCCTGGCACCATGCGGTCATTGTACCCCCCGGGCATCCGCTGGAGCCGGTGCATCCGCTCACACTGGAAGCCATTGCAGAGTTCCCAATCATTACCTATCACGAAGGTTTCACTGGACGAAAAGGCATCGACCAGACATTTGCGAAAGCAGGACTTATACTCGATATCGCCATGTCGGCTCTCGATGCAGACGTCATCAAGACTTACGTGGAGCTTGGGCTGGGGATAGGGATCGTCGCTTCGATGGCCTTCAGCCCGGCGCGGGACACGCGACTGCACCTGCTCGACAGTTCACATCTGTTTGAGAGAAACACTACAAATATCTCGGTACGGCGCGGCCATTACCTGCGCGGTTATGCCTATCGTTTTATCGAGCTCTGCCTGCCATCACTGACTGAAGCAGCAATTCGATCAGGCGTCCGGCCCGAAGCCGACGTAGAGCTGGATACTTGAATCGACGAAGCTGATATCATCGGTGCACCCGCAGCCATCACCATCACATACATACTGTATGAGAGAATTTCTCAGTATGAATTACTTTGACAGGCGGGAACCACCCACAACGCGTATGGCTTTAGAAGGTCCTTCCACCTCATCCCCCAGGAATCCCCCGCTCTGATGAGCCCACAGACGGGCATAGATACCATTCAGCTCGATAAGGCTCTGGTGATTGCCCTCCTCCACGATTCTTCCTTTTTCAATCACAATCAGACGATCCATCGCCGCAATGGTCGATAAGCGATGCGCTATGGCAATCACCGTCTTACCTTCCATAAGCCGGTACAAGCTCGATTGAATGGCTGCCTCCACTTCAGAATCAAGCGCGCTGGTAGCTTCATCAAGCAATAGTATCGGCGCGTCTTTCAGCATGACGCGGGCAATCGCAATCCGCTGACGCTGCCCGCCCGAAAGTTTGATGCCACGCTCGCCCACATGGGCGTCGTAACCCGTACGCCCCCCCGGATCTGTCAAGCCCGCTATAAAGTCATGTGCCTCGGCTTTCCTCGCGGCCGCTATCATATCCGCTTCGGTTGCATCCGGCCGCCCATACAAAATGTTATCCCTTACCGATCGATGCAACAGCGACGTATCCTGCGTCACCATTCCAATATTGGCACGCAAACTGTTCTGGGTGACATATTTGATATCCTGTCCATCGATCAAAATGCGCCCTTCCTCAACGTCATAAAATCTGAGCAGAAGATTTACGAGCGTCGATTTCCCTGCGCCCGAGCGGCCGACCAACCCGATCTTTTCACCTGATCCGATATGCAGCGAAAGGTGATCTATTACTGAAGTATCCCCTCCATAACAAAACAGGACATTTTCAAACCTGATATCAGCCTTCGCCACCTGAAGCGGTTTTGCATTCGGGTAATCGGTTACCAGATGCGCGCGGGAAAGCGTGTTGATGCCATCACGTACAGTACCAATCTGCTCAAATAGCGTCGCCATCTCCCACATGACCCAGTGAGACATACCGTTAAGCCTTAGTGACATCGCACCAACAGCCGCAACGGCCCCGACACCAATCAGATCTTTCGTCCACAGCAGCAACGCCACACCAATCGCGGCGATGATCAGGCTGGCACCCATAATTTGATTCACAATCTCAAAACCCGTGATTAGCCGCATCTGACCGTGCACAGTTTTGAGAAACTCCTGCATTGCCGATCGCGCGTACCCTGCCTCTCGGCCGGCATGGGAGAAAAGCTTGACAGTAGCGATGTTGGTATAGGCGTCGCTGATACGCCCGGTCATGAGCGCACGGGCATCGGCCTGCGATTGGGATACCTGCCCCATCCGTGGCACGAAATACCATAACGCCAGAATATACAGCGCCAGCCATGCGATGAATGGGATTGACATCCAGATATTGAAATTGCCGACCAGCGCAACCAGTGTGAAGAAGTAAATGGTGACATAGACGAGGATATCACCCAGAATGAAGCAGACATCGCGCAAGGCCAGGGCCGTTTGCATGACCTTGGCCGCTACCCGGCCGGCAAATTCGTCCTGATAAAAGTTCATGCTCTGATTAAGCATCAGCCGATGAAAATTCCAGCGCAGGCGCATCGGAAAGTTTCCACCCAATACCT
>DATJHX010000198.1:0-5801 GCA_035493655.1 Nitrosospira sp. | reverse complement strand
TGAACATTTCTGGTGCCGGCGCCAAAACGCTTGGACACTCCGGCGGTTCAGGATCGAGCGGCATCATCAACAATGGTGCGGGCACATGGAGCGGCACGGGCGACATCAGCAATTGGGGCAGTGGGCGTCTGACCAACAGTGTGGGTGCGAGCCTGGATATCCAGTCCGATGCCGACTTCAACAATGGTACCTTCATCAATCAGGGCACACTGACCAAGTCAGCCGGAGCTACTGACGGCTCCGAGAAGACGGTAATCAGTGGGACATTTGAAAACTCCGGCTCGGTCAACGTGCAGCAAGGCGTACTGCAAGTGTCCACTCCCTTCAACAACCAGGGCACGATCAACGTCTCGGCGGGTGCGGTGTTCTACGGGAGTAATCCAAATTTTTCCAACGACGGTGTTATGCAGGGTAATGGCACGATCCAAACCCTGGTAAACAATGACTTGGTCAATAGCGGCCAAATCAACCCCGGCGGCGCGGCCTCCATCGGGCATCTTACCATTGATGGCAGTTTGCATCAGGTAGCGGGCGGTGCACTCAATTTCGATCTGGCCAGCCTGAGCAGTTTTGACCAGTTGGCGGTTACTCATGATGTAACACTGGGTGGCGAGCTTGATATCTGGAATCTCGGCTATAACCCGGTTGTTGGGGACAGTTTCGTAGTCGCTACCTTCGATCAACGTCTTGCCGGTTCGACTTTCTCATCCGTCAACCCGGAGGGATTCGGCTCGGGTGTGGCCTTCAGTGCCAGCTATCATGCCCACGATGTTACTCTGACGGTGACTGCAGTGCCCGAACCCGAGCAATATCTGATGCTGCTCGCAGGTCTGGGTCTCGTGGGGGCCATAGCCCGTCGGCGGCGGACATAATATTCGAGGCAATGGCGTCTATTTATATCGTCTAGATGCCTAAGCCGAGAATTGCAGCCCCTCGGAAAATTGTCGCGTCGCTGACGGGTGGATCAGTACGGGGATCGGACAGATGCAGGCTTGGATAACGTTTCGACTATCGAGGGGGGGGAATGAGGAATTTTACTCATGTTTTACTGATTGGCTCGGCTCTGCTCCACAGCGTGCTTGCCATTGCCCAGGATGATGCAGGACGGGCGGGTTCTGCAAGCCGCGCTGTCAACATCACTCTCGGGAATACCGGTGGTGGTCTTGATGATGCTGCGTTACGGTCGGTCCGCAAGCTGGTGGGAAAGGCTATTACCGCCAATACCGTCGATACTTTCATTGTCTACAGCCCCAGAGTAGGGGGCCCGATACCGATCGAAGGAGGGTTGTCCGCGTGCGCCGAAGCAGGCTTTAGCGGATCTCCGCAAAAATTTAATGCCTTCGTAAGCCAATTACGTTCGATTCACCCGCAGCCAGGCACCTTCCTTAACGTCGAGCTTACCGAAAGGTGCAAGCCGGCCGACTCCACTACTGGACCGCTGAGCTGTGGAGGAATCGCGGGTACGCCTTGCCCCGGAGCGCAACAATACTGCGAATTTGGAACCGGTCAATGCAAGGTGGCGGACGCGCAAGGCGAATGCAAGACCAAGCCAACCATTTGTCCCCAGATATTCAAGCCCGTTTGCGGTTGTGATGGCAAAACTTATTCGAACGCATGTACTGCAGCCGCGGCGGGCGTATCGGTCGAGCACGAGGGAGAGTGCAAGAAGCCTGGATCCCAGGCATGCGGCGGAATCGCTGGAATTCGGTGTCCCCAGGAGCAAACATGCGTGGATGACCCGACAGACAGTTGTGACCCTGAACGCGGCGGAGCGGATTGCCCGGGGATCTGTAAGGCTAAATAAAAAATAAAGCCGTGCTAACTCAATAAGAACAAGTTTTCGCACCTTGTTTATGTTGGACAACGTACAGAGGTACTTTTGATGAGATGTTAAAAATCGACAAATTCGACCGTTAGACCAATTAGGTTACGCACCTGAACCAGGAATGCTCAGGTGGGTAGCCCGGACGATCAACTTTTTCCTGAGGTCTATATTTTGGAAAGCACACCATCAAGCAATCATGTCACTGAGGACAAGAACATGAACAACGTTAGCGCCTCTGTGGAATATTCTGAAAACCCGACGCCCAGCGATCCAGCCATGGCAGATCCTTATCAATCAGTCGAGCCTGAACGGCGCAAAGGTCATCAGACGATTTCTACCGCGAATTATTACCAGGATGACCGGCGTGAATTCGGTTACGGCAATGAGGAGGCGCAGGATTGGGAGGCCGATGGAGAAACGGGGTGATGCATCCGGACGTTTAACCCGGGTAATTCCTGCTACAGCTCGAGATCAATTGGAACAGGATAAAGGAACGGAGGAAGGAAAGAAAAGAAAGGGAAGGAAACGAAAGGAAAATTTCTACTATCTGAAAGGAGAAAATCATGGCAAATATTGCGCGTCGCTCACCTCTTGGCGATATCACTCGTTTTGACCCATTTTACAATATTGATGACTGGTTTAAGGGCTTTGGAATGCGTCCGTTTTCCATGGATATGGAAACTCCCCCCCAGATCAAAATCGATGTGACTGAAAATGATAGTGCCTATACGGTGCGGGCGGAAATTCCCGGCGTAAAAAAAGAGGATGTCAAGGTGCAGGTGGAAGGCAACCGCGTTTCCATCAGTTGTGAAACCAAGCAGGAAAAAGAACAAAAAGAAGGGGAGAGAGTGATTTATCGCGAGTGCAATCAGGGTTCGAGCTATCGGACTTTTACCCTGGGAAGCGAGGTTGATGATACCAAAGCCGAGGCCAAGTATGAAAATGGCACGCTGGAACTGACGCTTCCGAAGAAAGAGGGTAAAACGGCCAAGCGGATCGAGGTGAAATAGCGCGTTTTGGCAGAGGCCAGCGGGCAGATAAAGCAGGCGCCACGCTTGGCCGCCAGTTCTTAAAAAAATGACTGGCTTCCAGGGCGCTGGAGAGTATTTTCGGCTACGCCGTTTGTCCAGTGTCTGCTCACTTTCACTCCAGCCCGCGTCATAACCAGAGCAAAGCCCTGGTTATCGTCTGTCATTTATGCCGCTCTTTGCGAGCGGTGGAATTAATGGACAGCATAAAGCGCGGCGCCTGAATCCATTCCGGAGGCTCCATGCCGGCCAAGCAGTTCCTGTTTCATGAAGCGGCGCGTGCCGGAATCGTCAAAGGCATAAATACGCTGGCGGATACGGTTAAAGTGACTCTCGGTCCCAAAGGACGAAATGTCATTCTCGAGCGAGCGTCTGGTCCTCCAGTGGTCGCCAACTCCGGCGTCGTTGTGGCGAAAGAGATCGAGCTCGAAAACAAATTCGAAAATATGGGTGCTCAAATGGCTAGAGAAGTCGCCAGCAAAACGTCCGACATGGCTGGAGACGGCACCACGACCGCAACGGTGCTTGCGCAGGCAATCGTTCGAGAAGGGATGAAATATGTCGTGGCCGGAATGAATCCAATGGATTTGAAGCGGGGTATCGACCTGGCGGTTGCCGCTATCGTCGAAGAACTCCGGAAAATTTCCAGGCCATGCACGACGGGCAAGGAAATTGCCCAGGTGGGAGCTGTTTCGGCTAATGCCGATGCAGAGGTCGGTGAACTTCTTGCAAAGGCGATGGAGAAGATCGGCAACGAAGGGGCCATCACGCTGGAAGAGGGCAAGAGCCTTCATAATGAGCTGGAAGTAGTGGAAGGAATGCAATTTGACCGCGGTTACCTCTCTTCCCACTTCATCACCAGCCCGGATAAACAGACGGTGGTGCTGGATGAACCATACATTCTCCTGTATGACAAAAAAATCAGCGGTGTCCAGCCTCTGATTCCACTCCTGGAGCAAATTGCCGAGGCCGGGCACCCCCTGCTCATCATTGCCGAGGATGTGGAGGGTGAAGCGCTTGCCGCCCTCGTGCTCAATAATATTCGTGGCACGTTGAAAGTAGCTGCGGTTAAAGCACCAGATTTCGGCGATCGCCGCAAGGCCATCCTGGAGGATATTGCCGTTCTTGCCGGAGGCAGGGTAATTACCGAGGAGCTGGGCCTTGCGCTGGAGAAGGTCACCCTGGAAGAGCTTGGCCGGGCAACACGCGTCGAAGTGGGCAAGGAATATACGGTGCTGATTGGCGGCGCGGGAGAGCCACAGGCGATCGACAGCCGCCTCAAGCATATCCGCAGGCTGATCGAGGAAGCCACCAGCGATTATGACCGAAAAAAACTCCGGGAGCGAGCTGCCAAACTGGCAGGCGGGGTAGCGGTAATCCGGGTTGGCGCTGCGACGGAAACGGGGATGAAAGAAAAAAAATCACGAATTGAAGATGCAATGCATGCAACCCGCGCTGCTGTGGAGGAGGGCATCCTGCCCGGCGGCGGTGTGGCGCTACTTCGGGCCAGGACCGCGGCTGGAACTCTCGAGGGCGCCAATAGCGAACAGCAAGCGGGCATCGGGATTGTGCTTCAGGCATTGGAAGAGCCCTTGCGCCAAATTGTCGCGAATTCGGGCGGCGAACCTTCCGTAGTGCTTGCCAGGGTAGTTGATGGGAAAGGCAGCTTTGGCTACAACGCCGCTACTGAAAAATATGATGACCTCATAGAAATGGGCATTCTCGATCCCATGAAGGTCACACGTCTGGCCCTGCAGAATGCCGCTTCGATCGCAGGCCTGATTCTCACTACGGACGTTATGATTTCGGAATCCCCGGTCAGCAGGCAACCAGGCATGATGGGGACCGAGATGGATGAGGCAATGGCATGAGAGAAAGGGGTTTTTCCGCACTTCCGACTTTGATGATCGTTGGCCATGCCGCCGGGAGCAGGGCCGCCAGCCAGAAGACAGTGGGAATCCTGCGTTTTATATCTTTGGCTCATGGAAGTACTTTGCATTTCTAATCGTTATCGCAGCTTGCCTGCGATTTCGCTAACAGGAGCTTGATCATGGGCACCCATACCACTCCCGCCGGTTTTCACAAGATCTCCCGCCGCGACAAGATGTTCGAGGAGCGGGTGCATGACCCTTATAAGGCAAGACATAAGATCCCCGAGCCGAGTGTGTGTCCCCAATGCGGAGCGGTATTTCACGAAGGGCGCTGGGACTGGGAGCAAGCTCCAGCCGGAGCCCACCAGGAGGTCTGTCCCGCCTGTCATCGCATAAACGATCAGTATCCTTCCGGCTTTCTGACCTTGCAGGGTGAATTTTTTCTCGCTCATCGCGAGGAAATACTGCACCTGGCGCAAAACATCGAGAAGCGCGAACGCACCGAGCATCCGCTCAAGCGGATCATGACAGTCGAAGAAAAAGACGGCGGAGTTCTGATTACCACAACGGATATCCACCTTGCCCGTGGGCTCGGCGAAGCGATACATGATGCATATCAGGGCGATCTGGAGTTTCACTATAATCCTGAAGAGTACCTGTTGCGCGTCCATTGGCGGCGCTGATCCGGACGCAGGCGTTTGCTGCAACATGCAAACTATCAGCCAGGCAGACCGATGAAGGAGCGTACCGGTTGATCAATAAATAGTGGAGTGCATTATGCCCATCGGCGAAATTTGTACCCGTGAGGTAGTGATCGTGAAGCGCAATGAGACTGTTCTGGAAGCCGCCAAGCTTATGCGCCAGCATCACGTGGGGGATGTAGTGGTCATCGAAGAACGTGATGGCGTACGTGTTCCGGTCGGAATTGTCACCGACCGCGATCTTGTTGTGGAAATCATGGCGCCCGAGCTCGATCCTGCGGCCATGACCGTGGGGGATATCATGGAACAGGAGCTGGTGACAGTGAAAGAAAGCATGGGCCTGTTTGAAGCAATTCAATATATGCGCAGCAAGACT
>DATJHX010000197.1:0-4397 GCA_035493655.1 Nitrosospira sp. | reverse complement strand
GTTTTCTATGCCGGGTCCAGTCATGCCGTCGAAACCAAGTTTTATCAGGGCTTTCCACTCCGCTTCGTTCTGCGTGCCAAGGGCAATCACCAGAATGCCGATGGTGTGGGAGAGATTGCACAAGGCCTTGAGAAGCTTCTGATTGTCCCTGTTTTGATTGATGCCGCGTATGAAGCTGGCGTCCACCTTGATATAGTTGAGGCCCAGATCGGCGAGTTTCTGAAGTTCGGAAAAGTGACGCCCAAAATGCTCAACCCCGATGCGCCCGCCCAGCTCTCTGAAGGTGCGGCAGAAATCACGGAAGGCTTCAAAGTTGCGAAAAACGCCGTACTCCGGTATTTCAATCCAGAGCCGGCGGCATAAATCAGGTTCCTGGCGCAGCAATTCCGTCAATTTATTGCGAAAACTCCAATCGGAGATCGTCTCAGCCGAAACGTTGATCGCGAGTTCACCGGTGGAGGATTGCAAATACTCAAGGGCTCGCCGGATGATTGCGAGATCCATGGGTCCAGTGAGATTGAGGCGGGACGCTATGGGGATAAAATCGCCTGCTGCCAGCCAGCCGCCATTTTGCAAGGCTTGCATCCGCGCCACCGCTTCCTGATGCAGCGGTGCGCCAGCGCGATCAATCACCGGGTAGAGCACGAGCTTGAAACGGTCTCCGCTTACAGCATCGCTGAAGATATGGCGCCAGTCGCCAATACTGGCGGCGAGAAGGGAAGGCGAAGCGGAAGGCGGACTGCTGATGTACCAGGTATTGATAGCCGTTGCCTGCGCGGTAGCCAGCGCAGCATCGGCGCCGGCGAGAATTTCTCGCGGTTTGTCTCCATGCCGGTATCGGACGGCGCCAATATGGTAAAAGCCGACCGAGTCGCCGCCGGTTTGAGATAACAGCGCAGTGAGTTCGACGGTCAGGCGATCCAGGAGCTGGACAGCATTATCGATATTGGGAAGGACGAGCGCGAAATCTGGTCCGTTCAGACGGCCTATCACCCGATCGGGTATGCCGGCAGAAATGCTGTCCATGATTGCGCCAGCCTGGCGGAGCAGGCCGTTGGTGGAACCTCGGCCAAGTTTCTGGTTGATTTCTTCAAGATTACCGATGCGTACGAGGAAGAGAAAGCCGTTTTTCTCACGCGCTTTTTCTGGCGGCGCTTCCCCTGCTATTTCTTCCTCCTGCGCCTCACCGCGTGCGGTGTTTTCGCCATCGACTGCCTCGCGCAAGAGATTCATGAAATGGACGCGATTAGCCAGGCCGGTTACAGGGTCGTGATTCATCCGTCTGTTCAGGGCTTCCAATTGCAAGGTTTCTTCGATAGCCCTGTTATGCAGACGTCTTACCATATCGTTGGTTGCGCGCGCGATGCTGCGCAGTTCCGGTATGCGAGGTTCTGAAATAGTCAGGAAGTGCCGTTCAGTAATGGCTTCAGCCTGGCCAACCATGGTGGCAACAGGCTGTTTGATTGCGCGCAGTATCAGCATGCCGATGAGCCCGCTCACGATGCTCGCCATCAAATACCAGATGATCATTGTCCCGGTTTGATCCCAGAGCGCCTGTTGGGCAAGGCGATCATGGCTCACGACCTTAATGACTCCAAAATGCATCCGGTTATCGGAAATTTGCGCTCGGCCCGCTTCCGCGCTTATCGGAAAAAGATCGTTAAACCATTCGGGAACGGTAGTGTCTATCCGCTCCCGCACGCGTTCGGCAATAATCTTGCCATCCGGGGAGGTGATCGAAATACTTTCGTATTGCCCGGTATCGAATAACGCGGCAATCTGCACGCCAATAGTGGCGGGATCCTTGCTGAGTTGAGATATGGAAAGCCCCAGGGAATTGGCGCTTTCGAGGTTTTTACGGTGAAGTTGCCGTTCAAGATAACTTTGAGTGCTGAGCATGCTGATTGCAAAACTGCCTGAAAAACTTGTCAGTGTAATCAGTATGACTGCTAGCCAGAGTTGCCGGAAAAGTGACATCGGATAATATTTTATTTGGTGAACCTGCGGGCGGCCTGTTCGGGACAGGAGGCGGGGCGCTTACGACAGGACGCCGATACCCCAAGCTGACCGCCATCAAGGCGTTTTCCGAAGGTTTTCTTTTTCATGAGATTATCACGTACAGGACAGTGGTTCAATTTCCCCTGGAATAAATGAGGGCGAAGCAACGATGCATAAACCTTGTTGGCCCTAACTCACCTCGGGGATTGGGGGATGAGCGGTTCTAAAAGAATCGCCTAAAAGAACAACTTGTCCTTAACCGCAAGCGAACTATCAGGTTTCAGGATCAGGAGGAAAACCGTATGCATACTGCATTTATTTCGCACCCCGACTGCCTGCTTCATGAAATGGGCGCATATCACCCCGAGCGCCCGGCCCGGCTTAAGGCTATCGACGATGAGCTGGCCGCATGTGGATTGATTGACAAAATGGTGCGGTATTCTGCTCCATTGGCCACTCACGAGCAACTGAAACGCGTCCATACATCTGAACACATTACTTCACTAGAGGCCGCGGCCGCCCGTGCGTCCTCGGCTGGCCTCGCCTACCTTGATCCTGATACAGCCATGAACCGGTACAGCCTTAGAGCGGCTTATCGGGCCGCCGGCGCTGTAATCCTGGCGACCGAGCTGGTGATCGAAGGGAAGGTAAAAAACGCCTTTTGCAGTGTTCGTCCACCGGGCCATCATGCCGAACGCGACCGTGCAATGGGTTTTTGCCTGTTCAACAATATCGCTGCGGGTGCGGCACATGCCCTGGAAGCATATGCGCTGGAGCGTATCGCAATCGTCGATTTCGATGTGCATCACGGCAATGGCACGGAAGATATTTTCCGGAACGACCCCAGAGTCATGATGGTCTCTATATTCCAGCACCCTTTCTACCCATACAGCGGTATCGCGGGACGTTCGGAGCGCATGGTGAACATCCCGCTGGCTGCGGGTAGCGGAGGGGAAATATTTCGCAAAGTGGTGAGCCAGTTCTGGATCCCGGCGCTGGAACGGTTCAAACCGCAGATGTTATTTGTTTCGGCTGGTTTCGACGCTCATCAGAATGATGAACTCGCTTCGTTGAATTTCGCCGAAGATGATTATGCATGGGTGACTGAAAAAATCAGGGAGGCCGCGCAAAAATATGCGGAGGGAAGAATCGTGTCAGCGCTGGAAGGCGGTTATGCGCTTCCCGCGCTGGCGCGGAGCGTAACTGCGCATCTACGTGTCCTCAGCGGCGATTGACCGGGATTTCCGCTGTTCCAGCGCGAGCTTTCCGGAGAACGTTTCTCACTGACTTATTTCGTAAAGCAGGTATTGTGTCTATGATAAGAATCGGGAACGAAAACATGAAATGAGCGTACAAATCAATGATAAAGAACAGCCAAAGGGAAAAACCGGGCGTTGAAGATCAGTCATAGGATAGGCATCCCCCTTGTTGCGCTGGTGGTGCTGCTTACTGCGGGCGGCCTGATGTGGCAGCATCATGTGAAGACGGCGCTAAACATCCGCGTCGGAATCCTGCATGCCCTGACAGGACCGATGGCGGCCAATGAAAAACCTTTGGTGGACGCGCTGCAACTGGCTATTGAAGAGGCTAATGCTGCGGGCGGCATAGGGGGGCAGAAGATCAAGGCGGTATTGGCCGACTGCGGACCCGACCCGGTTCGTTGTGCCCAGCAGGCAGAACATTTGATCACTCATGAACAGGTACAGGCTTTGTTCGGATGCTGGACGTCGGCCTGCCGCAAGGCGGTGAAAACAGTGGTGGAAAAGCATCGCAACCTGTTGTTTTACGCGCTGCGGTATGAGGGAATGGAACAATCCCCGAACATTCTGTATGGGGGAGCGATACCCAATCAATTGGTCATGCCCGCAGTGAACTGGGCACTGATAAATCTCGGTAATTCGGGAGAGCGCCGCAAGCGCGATATTCCTGACGGACGCGGCAAACGCATCTATTTGTTGGGGTCCGATAATTTATATTCACATGTAGTCAATATTCTTATCAAGGATTTATTGGCCGCACATGGAGCGATAATAATAGGAGAGCGTTACTTTCCTTCAGGTCTTTCAGATATGGATGAGCTGGCGGCGGATATTGCCAGGCAAGGGCCCGAAATCGTGTTGAATACCATCAGCGGCGATGACAACGTTGTATTTTTTCGAGCCCTGCAAAAGGGCGGGATCACTCCGGACAAGATACCGGTATTGTCATTCAGCATTACCGAAGTGGGGCTTTCAGCCGAGGATATGCCGCCCATGGCGGGTCACTACGCGGCGCGAAATTATTTTCAGAGCATCCCAGGCCCTGAGAATCAGGCTTTCGTGCAGAGATTTCGGGATCACTTCGGGCAGAACGCAGTGATCGACGGTCCGACGGAAGCCTCTTACATCAATCTGCAAATG
>DATJHX010000196.1:0-11260 GCA_035493655.1 Nitrosospira sp. | reverse complement strand
GGCCACCGTGCTGCCGGGTGAGGGAGGAGTCCGCCTGGCGAAACCGGTCAAAGATGTATGGCAAAAACTCCGATTCAATACCACGCCCCGAGTCCTTCACGGTAAATTCCACGCACGACGCGACGCGCTCGACTGTAATGTCGACATGCCCATTCCTCGGAGTGAACTTGACTGCGTTGGACAAGAGATTCCAGGCTATCTGCTGGAGGCGGTGATTATCACCAAGAATCGGGCCAGCGGCGGGATCGATTAGCTTTCTCAGGCTGATCCCTTTGGCCTGGGCTGTCGGGGCTATCGACTCGACGGCAGCCTCGACGATATGCGCGAGATCCAGCCGCTGCATGTCAAGCTTGACCTTGCCCGAAATGATACTGCTCATTTCGAGCAAATCCGCAATAAGCTGGTTCTGTGCGCGAGCGTTTCTTTCAATGGTCTCCAGAGCTTTCTGGACGCTTTCCGGCTTCAACGTCCCCTGCAAGACAAGCTGGGACCATCCAAGAATGGCGTTGAGAGGCGTTCTGAGCTCATGAGACAGGGTTGCCAGGAATTCATCCTTGAGTTGGCTGGCCCGCTCGGCTTCGGTACGGGCGATTCGCTCACTCTCGAGAAGTTGCTTTCTTTCTTCGTCCGCGCGTTTTATAGCATCGATATCGATACTGGAGCCTACCCACATCGAAATATATCCGTTGGCGTCGCGTTTCGCCTGAGCCCGGGTTAAATGCCAGCGGTAATTTCCACCGCTATGCCGGATTCGATTCTCTGCCTGAAACAACTCGCCGCTGGCAACACAACGGCGCCAGTGTGTGACGGTTGCTTCGATATCCTCCGGATGGACAAGTTTTAACCACTCCCCATCCACTAATTGCTCCAGGGAAAGGCCTGTGTAGTCCATCCATTGCTGATTGAAATAATCGCCTTTGCCATCAGCCTGGGCGGTAAAGATCTTGAAAGGAAGTGCCTCGGCCATGAAGCGCAACCGCTCACTGCTTTCTTCTAAAGCTTCTTCGGCGCGCCTCCGCGCTGTAATATCCCTGAAGCTCCAGATACGGCCGATGGGTCGATCACTCATATATTGAATTTTCGAATAGCGTTCCAACACGGTCCCGTCGGCAAGCTCCAACACGTCATATGTATCGGACGGCCAGGATGCGTATATGTCGGCTACTCTATTCAGAAACTTTTGCCGATCCTTCATCTGCTTGCAACAGAATGCCAGCAATTGCCAATGATCTTGAAAATCCTCCGTCTCAAGGGGTATTTGCCATATTTGCAAATACCGTGCGTTCATGCGAAGTAAGGTGGCGTTCTCGTCGGTCACCAGAATGCCGTCGGCGGTAGACTCTATCGTGGCTCGAAGAATCGATAGAGAGTGGTCAAGCTGCCTTGCTTTTTCTTCCAGCTCCTTTTTAGTCTGCTTGAGCTCAAGCTCGGCGCGCAGCCTTGCCTGGAGAATAACGTGGGAGGTTTGCAAGGCAACGGAGCGGAGAAGCTTCTCTTCGTTATCGTCTATCAACATTCTTTATCTCCCTTTCATGGCGTCCGTGAACAATGGCAGCGTCAAGCATCAGCAGTTGTCTAAAAGTATAGACCCATTCGAAGGAATGGCAGCCTTTACTTGGTAACTACTCAATCTACCCCTGGCAAGAATGGCGAATAATACGACTGAAGACGGACGAGTTCAACAATCTAGAAGAGGAAGCATGGTCTTCCTCCCCGGTCCCGGAGAAGACGTTGGCATTATCAGGTATGGCTCTTCCGCCAAGCGTTTAATGCCCGCTAATGCCCGTTGAGCTTCAGCATATCCAGTATGAATATCGTCAACGGCGACAGTATATGCTCATTGAGTGGAGCGTCAAGGCGTCTTTCGCAGATACCATTCCAGAAAGTCCGATACGCGGCTCTCATATTCCCTCCCAGCGTAAGTATGCATGTTGAAATGGCCGCCGCCCGGCACAATCCACAATTCCTTCGGTTGCCGGGCCGCATCGAACAGCCGTTGAGTTTCCGCCACAGTGGTATGGCGATCATCGGTTCCAGAGATCAACAGTAAAGGCGCATTAAGATCGCCGATACGACTGATAGGATCCAATTCTTCCGGAGATATATTCAGACGGAGCAATATCTGGGACAGCAGAAGGGGCGCAAGTATCGGGCCAAACTGGCCCAGGTGGAGTCTCAGCCGGTTTTCCACGGCCTCCCGAATCGTGGGATGAAGCGATTCGAGCACGACCGCATCCAGCCTCAACGGCAGTTTTGCAAGCACGATTGCGGCTGCTCCCAGCGAAACGCCGATCGCCCCAAGGCGTTCACCGGGAAAACTGTTTCTTAGATAGGCGACCGCGGCTTCTACATCTTCCGACTCGCGCGCGCCGAAGGTTATTCTGTCGCCAGGAGTTTCGCCATGCGCCTGAAGATCAATGAGGAGTGTGCCGTATCCCTGCTCATTCAGGAATCTGGCCCGACTCAGCATTTCCACACGGTTGCTGCGAATCGAATGGACCAGCAGCACCATACCGCCTCCCCGTACGCCGCGCACCAGCCAGCCGTGTACAGGAGCAGATATATCCCCTGATGTGGAGTTGGGGGAAATCTGCACTGGCTCGACCGCCAGATCGGTTGACAGCGTATTGACGGCAGTGGGAACCGCCCCCGATAAGAGTTCGCCAACCCCAACGGCGGCAAGTAACAGAGCCGCGATGAAGGATAAGCCGATTAAAATCCAGCGGCGCATTCGTAAATGTGATAGTGGCTAACGAGCTGGCTGAGCGGCTCACAACCGATTATTTTGCCATGTGGCAGACGGATATGCAGGAAGAATGAATGATTATTAACTTGCCAATGACGGATTGGTGAAGATGATGAGAATTTTGGTAGGATGGGTGGAGTGAAGCGTAACCCATCAAGCAATCCAATTGTATGGATAAGGCGTTGTTTGATTCATCAAACGCAAATGAAAAGCAGATCGCCAGATGATACCAATGATGTCCCCTGAAACAATGATGGGTTGCGCTTCGCTCTACCCATTCTACTTGGCCATTGGGCCATGTACCGCCGGATCCTGCACGCCGAATGTATCAGCAATTGTTGCCGAAGACAGTGGGGCGGGCTTTGCCCGCCTGATCGATGAATGGCAGACAAAGCCCGCTCTACAATTGACCCGGGACTGCGGATTAGCTGCCGGGAGAGACTTGGTCAATTTGCGATCGTTGAAAACTGGCCGAGTTACGAGAACCAAGAACGCTGATCGCCGACCCCATTACAGTGAGGATGATGCCTGCCGCACTCGCGTATGGCAGCTCAAGGCCTATCCCGCATACTAATATAAGGAATGCGCCCATGGCGGCAAGATAAAAGCCGGCAGGGCCTTGCATGGAACGCTGTTGAAGTCGAAGGCTACCGAGATTGATCAGCATCAGGCTGGCAAGAAGGGGCAAAAGCCAGGGGGAGTAAGGCAATTGCTCCAGGCCGGCAATACCGAAAACGCTGAGATATGCGGCCCAGCAGACGGGGCACTTTGGAAAGAAGGCGATAGCGACCGATAAAATGGATAGGGCCGGCAGTCCTCGTAACGTTGATCCGCCGCTCTCATGTGCGCTGGAAACGCTCCGGGTTGCTGCGACGAATGAAGAAGTCTTAGCTGTATACGTTTTCTCCTTATTATCATTTTCAATGCTGTGGGGACTGCGGGCGGCCGTACTGATGCTATCTTTGGCGAGCAGGGTAGCCACGCGTTCCAGAACCTCGTTTTCATCCCACTGGATGCGTTCGAACGAAGCGGCAATACGGCCTGCCGCATCAAGAACATAGAGCTCCACCCGATGCCGGTTCACGATGGATTGGATAAAATTTACCCCGAGCCTGAAATATTTTCGCAGCGGCTCGATACCCTCGACCGCGCGCAGTAGCCGGTTATCTCCATCCATGCGCATACCACGGCTGCCTCCGTAGCCGCGCAGGCGCTCAGCCAGGTCGAATTCCGGGTCGTAGGTAATTGCCGCCGTGCAGATGCGGCCATCCAGGGGGCGCTCCGCCAGGAGCTTTTGAAGACGCGCGAGTTTCGTTACCGTCAAGGAACACTTTAGCGGATTGGTGCAGCGGGTATAAAAGAAGACGACCACGGACGGTTGCCCATAAAAAAAATCCGCGAATTTGACGTGCTCGCCATCCTGGTCTTCAAAAACGATCGACTCAATATTCTGATCATCCCGCGTATTATTCAGCAGTGCATCTGGTCGCGTATTTTCTGACCACGCATGAGCAAGCCAATCACGAAAAGTGCCGATTGACGCCGGGAGAGTACAGCAATAAAAAGGCGCTGGTTCAAGCAGTAGCTCGATACTACGGAGGGATTCAAGGATGGCGCGCAATTCCTGCAATTGGGTTTGGGAAAGAGCGCCGCCTCCTTTGGCGTTGTCCGTCATCAGCGCTTCCATTGCGGGCACAGCATCTGCAGCATCCGAGCCCAGCCAGCGCAAGGACATGACGAGTTCATCGACCGCCGTAGTACCTGGCGTTGTAGTATCGCCCCCTGCAGTATCCTGCCCTGCGGTATCGCCTCGTGTTCTTACCTTTTGAGATACTGCATAGCCGCCGTAGTGATCCAGGCAGACGAGATCATCATGAAACTGGATATTGGCAAGGGCACGCATCAGGAAAGCAGCCATTACCGGGGAGGGGCAGGTATAGCTTCGGAGGGATCGGGCGGCTGCGGCAACAAGGTAGGCATCGCGCCCATTGTCGAGCTCTTCCAGCACAAATACCAGCGCCGCTTCGGGCAGCCCCAGACGTTCAAACGCCAGAAGCACCCAGCCGCGCATCCGAACCGTGGCTGCGGTACCACGCTGGTCATAGATGGGATGATCTTCACGCAGCAGATCGACCAGCAAGGCTGACCGGGCCGGGTCCGATTTCACTTCATCCACCAGGGTGGAGAACTGAAGTTCCGATACCTGACTGTCCAGTGGAAGTTCGGGCATTAACCAAGCATCCCCTTAACTACTGCGCTCTACTGCACCGGTCGCCCTTACTTGCGATATTTCTTGAGGAAGTTATCTGCCGAGTTTTTCAAATCCCGCGAGGAAGTTTTATCTTTAAGCGTATCAACCGTTTCTTGAAGTGCGTTATCCTCCGATACAGCCGCTTCATCCCCAAAGTTCGTTAGCGCGGTCAGGCTACTCGTTTTCAGCTCATCGCTCTCGGAATCGTCAAGGATAATGTCGCGTGCGTACGCCTGCATTTTTTTCGGCGCCAGGGAATGGAGCGCCGATGCTGAAAGCTGACGTATTTCCAGCGGCTCGTTCTTGTCACGCAGAATCTCCTCGAACTTGGGAGCCGAGGCGGCATCGGCGGCCAGCAGGCGCAACGCCTCTCGCTTTGCGGCGGGGTTGGGCGGTTTGCTCACAATTTCCCGTGCAACCGGATAGGCATCGGCGTGGATATCATAACTCAGCAGTTGCAGCGCCTTTTCGGGGGGCACCAGTGCCTTATCAGGGTGCTGCAGCCCTTCGAGCAGGCGCTGCTGGGTGTAACCGTCCTGTTCGCGCGCGAGTATTCCCAGCACGCGCTGGCGAACCTCGGGATCAGGGTCGTCTATCAACGACCTGAGTGCGGCGAGATATTCAGGCCGGCAGGGGGTGAACTTGACGACGCTGAAGCTTGCCGATTGCAACGCTCTGAGCGCGGCCAACCGTACGGCCTGCGGCGATTGGGTATCCTTCAGCACGTTTATGACGTCATCCAGTTTTTCCTTGTCGTCGCAGATAGCTCGGGCGACGCCAGCGAAGGCCGCAACGCGCTTGCCGGCATCTTCGTCCGCGCTTGTTGCCGTTTTCAGGGCAGCGGCATAGGATGTGCTCGATCGTTTGGAGCCACCTGTCGTTGGTTCGGTCATGTTCAATCTCCTCTTTGGGATGCGGCCAGGATGAGACTTTTGATATGCTGTTACATTAAAACGCTACGTCATCGTAATCGAACCCGAGGCGGGAAGGGGGCGTTATCTTCCCCTGGTAGTCGAAACAGTCACGCACTACCGGACGAGGTCCAGGCATGGTTGCACAAACAGAGTTGGCAAGTCCGCCGCCGGGGGCCGTGGATGGCCGCGGTGGGGTCGTAACTCCGTTCCATGGCCACATGCTATCAGGGAGATTATGGCCGATGCGGTTTCCACCGCCCGCCGCGTTGGTATCGAATGATTTTCCCTGCGTCGGATTAAACCGGCCGAACTGTGCCTGCCATTTGGCCCACAATCGGTCCACATTGGCATGAAGCATAAAAAACAGTGGGTCTTTCGCAGCAGTCGGAATGCTCGAGATCGAGCCGCCAAAAGATACATGCGCCGATCCGTGGGGATTGCCTTCCATTTCCTCAAAATCGACAAAAGCATCGCCCAGCCCGATTGTTTCGTCTTCGGACAGGACGTCGATGGCGCTTTCGGTTTTCGTGTCGAAAAGTGGCCGTCGCACAATCCCTTGCACGCCGTCCGTTGCCCAGAATTGGAGCGGATTGCTGGAGGAAAACCGGACTGTGCCCAGGCTGCCGGATTCTCCTATGAAGTCCTGGGTAAACAACCCGGGCGCCGGTCTGTCGAAACGCCAATAAGGAAGCGCAATGCTGGGATCAATGTTTTGCAGTTCCCGCTCCAGATCGAGCAGATAGGCACGGTGCCAGGGGAGAAATCCAGGCTGGCCATGCGCTTCAGGAGATCCTGCAGCAGTATGCATGTTGCGAAAATCCGCGAAGCGGCCCGTGCCTCTGTTGTTGAATCTGGCAAAGGCGGCAATGAAGCGGTTACGCTCATCAGTCGATAATTTTGTGGCATCTTTACGGATACGAACCATCACTGGAACTTCCGCAAGCAACCCGGTTCCCGATCTAACCTGAATGGTTACATCACCATCGGCAAGGCTGGGTCGGCCGAATTCCCCTGAGACGAAAAAGCTGACTGAAGTACCGTTTAAGGGTAGCGTGAGCGTCAGTTCCGCTGATGAGCGCTCGCTGGGGCTGGAGCGAAACACGAAGCTGCCTCCGGCATCGCTTGATTTACTGCTGAGTGTCACGGGCGCGCCCTGCGTCAAACCCGCGGCATCCGTCAGCCTGATCTTGCAGGGGGACGGGGCCCAGGTTACGTATCGGGCTCGCCGGTCGGCACTGTTATTGATCTGTAGCTCGATATCCATAGATCACTCCAGCATGGGTGGAACGGAAAGGAACCTTTGAACAAGTCCGTCGCAGAGGATGGCGGGCGAAGCTCGCCCTGCAGATTCGTGTACATCTTATCCTGCAGTCCGTCGCGCCCCTAGGGGATTTATTCAATGGGATTTATTCAATGGGATTTATTCAATGGGATTTATTCAAGGTTCCATCAGAAACAATTTCATCGTAGCAGAGAGCCGAAGAAAAACAAGGAAGATCCGCCTGCTGTAGAGTGAATCTGCTGTCGCTACAAGGCTGCCTGCCGCTTCCATCCCGTCAAGTTTGCAATGGCAGCGATCAGTTCGTGCGGCTGGACGGGTTTGGAAAGGTGCATCTGATAGCCGGCAAGCATGGCTTTTGTCCGGTCTTCCGAGTGCGCGAATGCGGTCAATGCAACAGCGGGAGTTTTTCCCCCCTGGGTAGCGGGAAATCGCCTGATTTCGCGAATGAGCTGGAGGCCATCTTTCTCCGGCATGCCAATGTCGCTTATTATCACGTCCGGCTTGTGCCTCATCAGGATCTCCAGGGCTTCCTCAGCACTTGCAGCGGTAACCACGATCGCCTCGCATTGAGTAAGAACCTCTTTGATGAGCCCCCGGGCGTCGTGCTCGTCATCAACGACAAGCACCTTTACCCCGGTCAGCATGGGATGCTCGGACTCTGCGGCTGATGGCTGCCCCCGGGCATGACCCCAATCTTTTCTATTATCCCGGATGGGCGCGAGCGGAAGGGTCACGATAAATGATGCCCCTTTCCCCTCGCCGTCGCTTTCGGCTCGAACCGTTCCCCCGTGAAGGCCCACGAGTTGTTTGACAATGGCGAGCCCCAGGCCGAGGCCGCCGTAGTTTCGCGTAAGGGAAGAGTCCGCCTGGCGAAAGCGGTCAAAAACATGCGGCATGAATTCAGGCTTGATACCCAACCCCGAATCCTTGATCGTCACTTCCAGATGCGAAGATACGCGCTCGACAATGATGTCAATACTTCCGTCTTTTGGCGTAAATTTGACCGCATTGGAAAGGAGATTCCAGATTATCTGCTGCAGCCGATTATTGTCCCCGGAAACCACTCCTGCGCCAGGATCGATCCGCTTTCGAAGTTGTATCCCTTTTGCCTCCGCCGCCGGGGCCACTGACTCGACCGCCGCCTCGGCGATGCCGGGAAGATCCAGGCGTTGTACATCCAGCCTGACTTTTCCGGAGATAATGCTGCTCATTTCGAGAAGGTCCTCGATCAATTTATTCTGTGCATGAGCGTTTCGCTCGATGATCTCCAGTCCCCGCTGCACATGCTCCTTGCTCATCGTTCCCTGCAGGATGAGCTGCGACCATCCGAGGATCGCGTTGAGGGGAGTCCTAAGCTCATGCGAGAGGGTGGCCAGAAACTCATCCTTCAACTGGTTGGCTCGCTCGGCCTCGCTCCTGGCGTTGCGTTCGTTCTCGAGAAGTTGTCTTCTCTCTTCGTCCCCACGCTTGATCATATCGATATCGGTACTCGAACCTACCCACATCGATATTTTTCCTTTGCTGTCCCGTTTAGCCCTGGCCCGGGTGAGATGCCAGCGGTACT
The DNA here is from genome assembly GCA_035493655.1 of Nitrosospira sp. GTDB lineage: Bacteria > Pseudomonadota > Gammaproteobacteria > Burkholderiales > Nitrosomonadaceae > Nitrosospira. The sequence continues at coordinate 2,503 of DATJHX010000196.1, read as the reverse complement.
CGCCGCCAGCCTGCCGGAAGCGGCATTCCACCTGAAAAGGCTCTCCCGTATCCAGCGACCGCTGCCATAGCCTGGTAGTTTCCTCTGCCTCCTCAGGATGGAGGAGGTTTATCCATCCCCATCCCTGCATCTGCTGAGGAGTCACTCCGGCATAATCTCTCCATTGCTGATTGAAATAATCCAGAGTACCGTCCGGCAGGGCCGTGAATATTTTCTGTAGCATTACCTCCGCCATGAAGCACAACCGCTCGTCGCCCTCCTTTATGGTTTCTTCCGCATGCCTGCGCGCTGTAATGTCTCGCAGGTTCCAAACACGCCCTATACTCTGCCCATCGCGGAAGTGAATTTGAGATATCCGCTCGAATACCCTGCCATCAACAAGCTCCAGCAGATCATAACTATCCTGCGGCCAGCCGGTGTAAATCTTCCTGGTACTCTCCAGGAGTTGATGCGGTGATATAAGATATCGGGAACATAAATTCAACAATTGCTGGTGCTCTCTCACATCCGCAACTTCCCGGTCAACTCCCCACATACGCAGGTAGCGCTCGTTGAAGTGCAGCACCCGGCCTTCTCTATCGGTTACCAGGATGCCGTCGGCCGTTGCTTCGATGGTCGCGCGCAGGAGCAATAGTGAGCGGTGAAGCTGGCGCGCCTCCTCTTCCAAAGTGCCATTCATCCGAGCGAATTCATATCCGCCAGGCTGGCTTGCCGGAGATCCGGCAATTGAACCTTCCGCGGCGTGTGAGGCCTGCGGGGCAGCGGAGTCGAGCATTTTTTCCTCGTTATCGTTCATTATGGTTATCCTTAAATTCATCACACTGAAACCGTCACGCTCGTCCAGGATGATAATATGGTCACATAAATCGAAATCCTCACCCCAATAGCACAACTTCCTGCTCGGCGGACAGCAGTGCAATTTCCGATCCTAATGCCTGCTTGCAGCCATGATGTTTTGTTTCACCCTTTTTCTTCTATTCGGTTTCGCACAGAAAGCACAGAAAGCTTTTCCAAGTCAGGGACAAGGGCGCGGGAAAAAGCTATTCTTATCTTATAAGAGTTATCCAGGGGCACGCCGTTCCTTAAATCCTGCAAATTAGGGGCAAAGTCAGCGTGTGGGGGTAATCCGAGGGTAAAACGTTGCCGGCAGGCAACTTTACAATGGAAAAAAAGGGGGAAACGCCACAATAACCGGTAGTTCGGCCAGATTTGGCGTTGCCCTCACCGGTAACTCTTCTCAAGCATCGGGGCGGTTACTTTTAACGTATGATAAGCGTAAAAATCAGTGGGGCGGCCGGAATATAAGCGAATATTAACGATCAGCGGACCTTATCTATACTTTAAAGGGGAGATTATTCAGGAAATGGTGTCAAAATCCATAGACCAGTCCAAGATGCCTCACTGGCTACGCGGCAGTGAAATGGGCGAGCTTATTTGTATCCACGATTGGACAGCGTCGGGGTTGGGGCCGATCCAGGCTTGGCCCCCCCACCTCCAGCTTGCGGTCAATATCATACTGCTGCTGCCGTCGGCTGCGATATTGCTATGGGGACCAAGCCTCATACAGATCTACAACGACCGCTTTCGCGATCTGATGGGCTGCAAGCACCCCAGGGGGCTTGGCCAGATGGTAAGCAAGTGCTGGCCAGAGGCCTGGAATTTTGTGGGCCCGGTTTGCGAGGGGGTAATGCGGCGGGGCGAATCATTGATATTCGATGAACAGAGACTGGTCCTGAATCGTAATGGAGGTCCGGAAGAGGCATTCTTCAGGCTAACTTACAGCCCCGTCCCGGGCGGGATGCTCTGCGACACGGCGTCGGCCGCAGCGGCAGGCGGCGTACTGGTGACGGTAAACGAGACGACTGATCTGGTCCACGCACGGGCTCGCGAGGCAGAGCGAATACAGCTCAAGGAAGCGATGCAGGCGAAGCGGATCGGGCTGCTTGAAGAGATCTTTCGCAATGCTCCGTCATTCCTGTATGTGCTGGAGGGTCCCAAACTCGTATTCGAATTTGCCAATGAAGCTTTTTATAAGCTTGTCGGCCACCGCGAGCTGATTGGTCGCCCGGCGTTTGAGGCGCTTCCGGAACTTGCGGAATGCGGCGCAAAGGAAAATCTGGTAAAGGTCATGACAACAGGCAAGCCTTTCACGGGGTTTGAGCTGCCGGTAACCGTGGTCCGGAAACCCGGGGAACCTCCTGAGGAGAGGCTTGTTGATGTGATTTATCTACCCCTGTTTGATGAGGAAGGCACTCGCCAGCGCGTGCTCGGGCATGGCATCGACGTGACCACACACGTGCAGGAGCGCAAAGACGCCGAGGAGGCATTGCGCGCGAGCGAGGAGCGATTCCGCCGGACGCTCGAGCTCGACACAGTTGGTTTCGTTTTCTTTAATCGAAAAGGGGAGGTCACGGAAGCAAATGATGCCTTTTTAAAGATGAGCGGGCTAGGCAGCGCGAACGGGAGGACAGGTCTACTGAGTTGCGATGTGGACACTCCGGTG
>DATJHX010000195.1:0-7475 GCA_035493655.1 Nitrosospira sp. | reverse complement strand
CTGGTACCAAATCCAGAAGATCGCTACCAAAAGCATGGTGATGAGTCCGAATTTGTACCACCTCGAGTCGTACCACAGCGACATGTCATAGTCGCGGCCGCCAGACTTCGCCTGGCTTGACGTTCCTAGTGTTGTTGCCATCTTTTACCTCCTGTTACTAGATATTACATGGTAAAAAATATTGCAGGGTTAACCATAACTACCAACTAACCACCAACTATTTCCGCCAGGGGAATACGTCCACCAGCGCAAATTAGACTTTTTTGTAAATGGATGGTTCCCACAAAACGCTCAGGTTGGCCATCCGCGGGCAAAAAAAGGAAGCCATTCTACCCTGCTTTTATTAGACAGTGTCCATACCAAATCACTCGAAAATCTATCCGTGAATTGCATTTTAGGTGACGCGGAGCAACATTCACTCCCTAGGGCCTGTTAACACTTGTTTCGCACTCGCGTTTTTTCGTGCGCAACCCCAGGGACGGGACGAAATTTCACCCAACCCATCGTTACTCATAACTTACAGAGCTTACTCTGCTGCGCGGTTCGCGCCTCATTCCGGGTGAAATCCGTCACCTCGCGGACGCGAAACAAGTGTTAACAGGCGCTAGTAAAAGCAAAAAGCGGTAGAGCCTCAACCAAAGTAACGTAGTAATATATTCGGGTTTGCAAAATCGGCAATCCGCTGGCGCTGAGATCGAGGCAATCCCTGAACCATTCAACGACTGAATTAACCCACCCCGCCCGAATCGCTTTTTGCTCACTTTTTGCTTATTGTCTCTCTTTGATCCCTTTGGAAGCATCTCATGAATTTTTTACGCAAATCCTGTTTCCTTTTGCTGTTCTGCTCACTGGCTTCCGCGGTCGAGGCTTCGGCAATTGCCAGTCTCAAGACTTTTGTTCGAGATACCCGCACGGTCCGTGCAGCATTCTCGCAGACGGTCCTCGACAGGAACATGCAGGTGGTACAAAAAGGCGGCGGTACGATGCAATTCGAACGCCCGGGCAAGTTTCGATGGGTGTATGAAAAACCGTACAAGCAGTTGATTGTGGGCGATGGCGCCAAGGTGTGGTTTTATGATCAGGATCTCAATCAGGTAACCGTCCGCAAGCTCGATGTCGCCATCGGCAGCAGCCCTGCTGCATTACTCGCAGGAAGCAGCAATATCGAAAATGATTTTGACCTGAGTGAAATCACTCCGGAAGGGGATACCGAGTGGCTCGAAGCGAAACCTAAGGCAAGGGAGAGCACGTTTGAATGGGTGCGCCTGGGGTTTAGCCGGGATGGCGTACTCAAGGCAATGGAGTTGCACGACAATTTTGGCCAGACCACACTGCTGGCATTTTCCCTAATGGAACGAAATCCCAAAATTCCACCGGAGTTATTTAAATTCCGCCCACCGGAAGGCGCGGACGTAATCAGTGAGTGATCTTTTCGAGCCACGCCGGCCCCAGGCGCCCCTTGCTGAACAGTTGCGCCCCACAACGCTGCAAGACGTGGTGGGGCAAGCGCATTTACTCGGAGAAGGCAAGCCGTTGCGCCTCGCCTTTGAATCAGGCAGGCCCCACTCGATGATATTGTGGGGGCCGCCCGGTACCGGCAAAACCACTTTGGCACGGCTTATGGCGACCGCATTCGACGCTGAATTTATCGCCCTGGCGGCGGTATTATCAGGCGTCAAGGATATCCGCGAAGCAATTGAACGCGCCCAGGTTGTGCTGCAGCAATCGGGCCGCCACACCATTCTGTTTGTCGATGAGGTGCATCGTTTCAACAAGTCGCAACAGGATGCGTTCCTGCCTTACGTCGAACAGGGCCTAGTGACGTTTATCGGCGCCACAACCGAGAACCCTTCGTTTGAGGTCAATAGCGCTCTGCTGTCGCGGGCACAGGTTTACGTACTAACGGCCTTGTCCGAAGATGAGCTTGCGGTCCTGTTCGAGCGGGCAAAGGACCTGGCATTGCAGGGTTTGAATTTTACCGACGATGCCAGATTAATGCTGATAGGGTATGCGGACGGTGACGCACGCCGATTGCTCAATTTTCTGGAACAAATAAGGACAGCGGCCACCATCGAGGCAACTGTTGAAATAGATGCCGAATACGTACGCCGTGCGCTTTCCCGCGCAATGCGCCGTTTTGACAAGGGTGGCGATGAATTTTACGACCAGATATCCGCACTTCATAAATCGGTGCGCGGTTCCAACCCGGATGCCGCGCTTTACTGGATGTGTCGTATGCTGGACGGGGGCGCCGATCCCCTTTATATTGCACGCCGCCTGATCCGTGCCGCAGTGGAGGATATCGGCCTGGCCGACCCCCACGCGCTGCGGATAGCACTGGATGCGTCCGAGACATACGAACGTCTTGGAAGCCCCGAGGGAGAACTGGCACTGGCGCAGGCAACGCTCTACCTCGCCTGTGCGCCTAAAAGCAATGCAGCTTATGCTGCCTATAATAAGACCCGTTCCTTTATTGGCAGCGACAAGTCGCGCCGGGTGCCGGAGCATTTGCGCAATGCGCCTACCCGGCTGATGAAGGAGCTGGGCTATGGACGCAACTATCGGTACGCCCATGACGATCCTGAAGCTTATGCGGCAGGAGAAAATTATTTCCCCAAAGGCATGCAGGAGGTGAGGTTTTACGAACCGACCCAGCGTGGGCGTGAGAGTGAGATATCGCGGAGATTGGCCCACTTGCGCGAATTGGACAGGCAGGCGAGCGAAAAAACATGATTGATCCTATTGCCGCGCTGCCGAAAACCGCAGGTTTTATGCGTTTTTTTTCATGGGCGTGCTTATTGGAGTCCGGATGTTAGATATTCAGTTGTTGCGCAGCGATGCCGGGCATGTCGCCCGGCTTCTTGCTACGCGCGGGTATGTGTTTCCTGAAGCCGAATTCTCGGCGCTGGAGGTGGAACGTAAACGTCTTCAGACGTCCACGCAGGAAATGCAGGCACGGCGTAACGCAGCGTCGAAGCAGATCGGCAATGCGAAGGCCCGGGGAGAAAATGTTTCGCCTCTTCTGCAGGAAGTCGCCAGCCTTGGCGACGAGCTCAAGGAAGCCGAAGCCCGGCTCGATCGGGTTCAGGACGCCTTGCAGCACCTGTTGCTTCAGATACCCAATCTGCCGCACAGCGGCGTCCCAGTCGGGAGCGGCGAGGTAGATAACCGTGAAGTTCGCCGTTGGGGAACACCGCGTTCGTTCGATTTCGAGGTGAAAGACCACGTGAGCATCGGCGAGGGATTGGGACTACTGGATCTACAAGCCGCGGCAAAGCTCAGCGGTTCGCGTTTCAGTCTGATGAAAGGCGGGCTTGCGCGGCTCCATCGCGCCCTTGCGCAGTTCATGCTGGATATACATACGCGCGAGCATGGCTATGAGGAGGCTTACGTGCCCTACCTGGCGAATGCGGAAAGCTTGCGCGGCACGGGTCAGTTGCCCAAATTCAAGGAAGACCTGTTTGAAGTTCCACGAAAAAGAAATGAACCGGAGACGTCTCTTTCCGGGAATAGCGAACCAGGATCGGATAATGATAACTTGTACCTGATTCCCACAGGTGAGGTGCCTCTTACGAATATCGTGCAAGACGAGATCGTGGGACTGGAATCGCTTCCCATCAGGCTCACCGCGCACACCCCCTGTTTTCGTTCGGAAGCGGGCAGCTATGGCAGGGATACACGTGGCATCATTCGTCAGCATCAGTTCGAAAAAGTCGAACTGGTGCACATCGTACATCCAAGTAATTCTTATGATGCCCTGGAGGAGCTTACCGGCCACGCCGAGAAAATCCTGCAGAAGCTGGGATTACCCTATAGGGTCATGCTGCTGTGCACCACCGACATGGGCTTTGCGGCGGCAAAGACATACGACATCGAAGTGTGGCTGCCGGCCCAAGGGGCTTACCGTGAAATTTCCTCATGCAGTAATTGTGAAGCGTTTCAGGCACGCCGCATGCGAGCCCGCTTCCGTAACGAAAAAGGCAAACCGGAACTATTGCATACGTTGAATGGGTCGGGATTGGCGGTTGGGCGAACGCTCGTGGCGATTCTGGAAAATTTCCAAAATGCAGATGGCGGCGTATCGATTCCTGAAGTGCTGCAACCCTATATGGGAGGGCTTCGTCAGCTTAAGGCGTAAGGGGGATCCAGGTGCAAGGGGGACATCAGGCGTAAGGGACATCAGCGGCAGGGGCTTCGAAGACAGGTGTCCCGGCAGCCGCAGGGCAAGTCGGAATACCTGAGTCACTTCTTCGATCCCTTTGAGCGGGAGGGGGGAAGGAAAAGCAGGCATCCAGGGATGGACAATCCGCGTGAGACATCCCTTAAATGCCGCATCCATCTTCGCTGCAGGCAGCGTTTTCAGGATTCGACCCCGTATCCAATAATCTCGCGGATTCGTCGATTTCTTCCGAAAGCAAGGCCCCTATGGAGAACCCAACGGTGAGATCGTTGGTATGGCCAAACTTATGCAGACGAATATACCCATTCTTGTCGATGAGAATGAGAGTTGGAGTACCCTGCATTTGATAAGCTCGCATAGTTAACGGCACTCCTTGCGGCTGGCCGTCATACTTATCAATTCCAATCGGAAAGCGCAACCGATACTCGTGCACAAATACTTCAAGGGCGTCCGCTCCCATGACCGAATGATGTTCGAAGACGGTATGCAGGCCAACAACCGTAACGCGACTCGGATCAAACTCCTGATATATCCTCTGTGCCTGCGGGATTCCCATCTGCACGCAACCCGGACAGAAAATCTGGAAGGTGTGCAGCACAACCACTTTTCCTCTTAACCCAGCCAGCGTCAGGGGTTCGGGCGTGTTGAGCCATTTCGATGTTTGAAGTTCGGGGGCCACTATTGCTCTGGTATTGCCGCTTTCTGCCATTATTACATCTCCAGGTATTGATTTTTGGGTGGGCAGGAATGGTGGAAAAGGATTAAAGCATCCTGCTCATGGTCCTGCTCACATCGGCCATGGTTGTTATATTCTACAAAAACTGAAAGAAAAAAGGCACTTGAACCGAGGCGAGTCCACGCTCGAGTTCAAGTGCCTTCTACCCTCTTTTTACCTTGTAGTGCCTTTGTAATATATCTCTTGTTACTTCGATTTAGCGGCGCGCAGCACCGGATAGTGCTGAGTGAAGACCATGTCTTGCGCAGCATTGGCTTTATGGCAAGCTGCGCATGCATCATCGGGTTCAGGCGCTGCGCTGGCCTTGTCGCCAAAACCGAAGTACGCCCAATTGTTGGGTCTGTCCGCGAACCGCTTTTTATCCTTGACCGTGGCAGCGATGCCAAGGAAATCCCCCTGGAAATAACCATTTCCGCTCGCTGATTTTTTGGTACCGACACTGACCAGTTCCTTCACAATGATCGTGCCGCTGCGAAACTCTCCCGTTTTCTTATAATGAGCCCAACTGACAGGATCGATATAAACATTATGAAATTCCGGAAATGCGGGTTTCCCATCGTTCATGTCCTTGGGAGTGACAGGCGAACCAACGAAGATCCACTCTCTATAATCGGCAGGGCGCACTAGCTCGCCAGCTTTGTTGAATTTGGCGGATTCCTTACCGTGATGGCTGTGATCTGATGCACTGGTTGGCGCAATTTGCGCGCCTAATATCCCAGCCATCAGCAAAACTGGAAGCGCGCTTGGCAATTTTTTCCTGATTCTCGGTTTTGACATCTCAGCTCCCTGAATTATGGAAAAGATTCCGCATTGTATCTATTTTGATTATCGCCGGCGATCATAGATAGGCCTGGTTGGTCCGTCAAGGGCGAATTTTGAAAGCGCGGAACAAATTTTCCCTTTGCCACCCCTTCAACCGGATTGGCGACCGGCCGGGAAAAAGATTGCAAAGTCGATGCGTCGGGGGACTTCCGGCAGATTTACCACGCGCGTTTCAACGGTTGTGCTGGCCGCTAGGGAACTTCTGAATAAATCCCACGCGGGCGCGACGACGGCTTTGCGGGATGGGATGCGCGAAAGGCGACGAAGGGAATGCGACCCCGTAGCAGAATGCGAGCGCCCAAGGGATATGTAATCTCTCTCGGCGCCACCGCTGCCCGATCCCCGCTTCGCGGGGCCCTCGGACGACGCTTTTGGGCGCCACTGAGTTGCACTCCCTGGCATCGTAGACCAAGTTGCGACCTGCATTGTGCGCCTTGTGATCATCCTGATTTTATCCGCAACGCGCTCCGCGGAGTATTTGTCCAGAGGTTCCCAGGTGTTTTAACGAGAATTTCCCTGAAAAACCGGTCAATGGAACCGGTCAATAGAAGGGAGAAAAAAATAAAGAGGGAGGCTAAAAGAGGGAAGAATGAAATGCAACTTTCATGTTTCCCGAATGCTATTACCCTAATTCCATTAGGGTAAAAACACCCTGTTTCGAAGAGGGAAAAATAACTCTTTTTAGAATAGGGTCATATTTAAATTTGATGAATCCCGCCATGTTTCTTCCTTGTACGCCCCATTCTGCTGTGGTAGAATTTTGCTCCGTTTCAGTAGCAGAGGCTATTGTAATTATCTGAAACGAATAAGAGGAATACCGGAAGATCGGTGGGAAATCCGATTGGCCTGATCGAGAGAGAGCGGCAATAACAACCGGAAAGCGGGGTCAGGTCTGGGTGAGAGAGCCGGAGTTATCGGCCACCTAATGCATTTCGCCTAAATGTATATGTGGATTTCATAACGTGAATATGATGTCAGGAAGCGTTTGCTGTTGTTGGTCCCGTTCTCGTTCTTCTTGTAGTGATGGGGGCTCGATGGGGAATTTCTTTTTTCGGATTTAAAAAAACAGGTTTCGCATTAAATATTTTTGGTTCAAACTTTGAACTTATAGAAATGCTGTTATTCTTAGTGTTTGGAATTCACATAAGCCCATAGAATAACATAATTACCGACATTAGCAATAGGGTTATTTCATACTGGCAATAGGGTTATTTCATGCAAGCTGAGTCCGGCAATGACGGGGTGCAATCGCATATCCAGCGATAGCGTTGGCTTACGGAATAATCCAGGACGGCCCGCCAGGAAGGGGGCCAAATATCAAAATCAAATTAAATGCGTAATTTTGTAATCAATGGGTCGTACTGTAATCAGTAATCAAGTGGGGGGAGATATATGAGCAGTAAAGCAGCATCAACCATAGTGTGGGGTCTGGTGGCCGCGTTGCATTCGGGACTGGGAATGGCGGCCTCGGCGGATCCATACCAGTTGAATTTGCCCGAGCCGCAGTCGATCATTGCGCGGCAGATATACGACCAGCATACGATGCTGTTGTGGATATGCCTGGTGATTTTCGTGGGCGTGTTTGGGACCATGTTCTATTCCGTGCTCAAGCACCGCAAGTCTCAGGGTTACAAAGCGGCAAACTTCCATCACAGCACCACGGTCGAGATCATCTGGACCATCATTCCGTTCTTCATTCTGGTCGGCATGGCCTATCCCGCCACCAAGACAATCATT
>DATJHX010000194.1:0-2629 GCA_035493655.1 Nitrosospira sp. | reverse complement strand
GTATTGGAGTGATTGGAATTGCCTTCAGCCTGCCGGCGGGAATCTATGTGATGCTGGAAAATCTTCAGGCGTTTTCCGAGCGGTTTTCGGGGATGCCGCAGCTAAGCCTGTTCCTGAAGCTGGAGACAGGGAAGGATGATGTGGCGGAAATTGAGTCACGCCTGAAGCAGAATCCAGATGTGGCGAGCTTCAGATTCGTTTCCCGCGACCAAGCGCTCGAGCAATTCAAACAGGGGAGCGAATTGGCGGACGTGCTGGATGGGCTGGTGCAAAATCCGCTACCCGATGGTTTTGTAATTGAAGCGAAAACCTTGTCTCCCGCGGCGCTTGAGGCGCTGCGCGCCGAGCTCGCGAAATTGCCGCAAATAGAACATGTGCAGGTTGACTCGGCCTGGGCCAAGCGACTGGACGCGATGCTCAGGTTGGGACGGTTGACCGTGCTGATACTGGCCGCACTGCTGAGCTTCTCCGTTGTGGCGGTGGCGTTTAATATCATCCGTCTGCAAATCCTGACAATGCGGGATGAAATAGAGGTGGCAAAGCTGATTGGTGCGACAAACCGTTTTATCCGCCGGCCTTTCCTATATTTTGGCGCCATCCAGGGAATGGTCGGAGGCGCTGTGGCATGGCTCATTATCTCGCTGGCGATCCATCTGATCGATGAACAACTGGAGCACTTGATGGGGCTCTACGAGATCAATTTTCGGCTTTATCACCTGTCCCTGGAAGATGGCCTGAGCCTGCTGCTATTTTCGGCCGGCCTGGGCTGGGTAGGCGCGTGGATATCGGCGGCAAACCATCTTTGGCAAATAGAACCTAAATAATCAGGAAGTTAGGAAGGACAGTGGGAACTTTTCGAGAATATCGGCACTCTTATCGAAAAGTTAATTTGACAAGGACCTTGGAGGATACATGAATTTTGCCTTAGCTCTGCCTTCGGCCGCGAGTATCGAGAGCTATATTCAATCTGCCAATCGTTTTCGTATTCTTTCTCAGGAAGAAGAAGTGCACCTCGCGCGCGCCTTGAGGGACGAAGGCGACATCGAGGCCGCTCGTCAACTTGTATTGTCCCATCTGCGCGTAGTGATCGCCATCGCGCGGGGTTATAAAGGCTATGGGCTGCCCCAGGCTGACCTGATCCAGGAAGGCAACATAGGCCTCATGAAAGCGGTCAAGCGCTTTGACCCGGAACGCGGCGTTAGACTGGTTTCGTTTGCGGTACACTGGATCAAAGCGGAAATCCACGAATTCATTTTGCGCAACTGGCGGTTGGTAAAAATCGCGACGACAAAGGCGCAACGTAAGCTGTTCTTTAATCTGCGTAGCATGAAGCCGGCTCTCGATACCATGAACCCGGACGAAATCAATGCTGTAGCCCAGCAATTGGGGGTCAAGGCAGAGGAAGTGGTGGAAATGGAAACCCGTTTGGGCGGACGCGACATTTCCCTTGAGCCATTATCGGAGGACGACGATGACGAGTCTTTCACCCCGATTGCCTATCTCACCGATGGAGTCGAGCCGTCTCGCGTGCTGGAGACGGAGCAAATCGACCGCTTGCGTGGAGAAGGCCTGGAGCAGGCATTGGCCGGCCTGGATGAACGCAGCCGTCATATCATCGAGTCCCGCTGGCTGCGCGAAAAGGATACTGCAACGCTGCACGATCTTGCGGATGAGCTGGGCGTATCCGCCGAGCGCGTCCGCCAGATTGAAGCCAAGGCGATGCAAAAAATGCGGTTAGCGATGGCGGCCGCTTAATCCCGACGCGGGCCGCTTTCTCCCCCTATCTCATATAAGCTTCCGGAGCAGTCCCGGAAGCAATTCCTCTTTTCGCCAATTCCTAGCTTTGCCCGGTTTCCGCCCATTGCTCGGGCGTTAGCGTTCTCATGGACAACGCATGGATTTCCTGCTTCATCCTGTCGCCGAGCGCACGATAAACCAGTTGATGCTGCTGCACCATGTTTTTCCCGCGAAACTCCGCACTGACAATGATGGCGCTGAAATGAAAACCGTCGTCTCCTTCCACATGCACCAGTTCGCACGGCATGGCCTGCTCAATGTGTTTCTTTATGCTGTCTGCTGTAACCATGCCACGTCCCTTTCTCGTTAGGTCTGCAAGTGATCAATGAGCCGTTTTCCAATTCACATCGATTGATGTTTGCGAAGGCGAAATTGCTGAGGTTAATAGCGGATTTTATAGCCTGTCTTCAGCATCCATAGTGTCAGCCATGATACTCCGATGAAGCATGCCGCTACAATCCCGAGGCTTACGTAGGGAGAAATGTCGGAAACGCTGAAGAAACCGTATCTGAACCCATCTATCATATAGAAGAACGGGTTCAGGTGGGACACGCCCTGCCAGAAGGATGGCAGCGAATGGATCGTATAGAACACCCCCGACAAAAACGTCAGCGGTAATATGACGAAGTTCTGGAACGCGGCGAGCTGATCGAATTTCTCTGCCCAGATACCGGCGACAAGCCCTAGTGCGCCCAGCAGTGCGTTACCCAGCAAGGCAAAGACAAATACCCAGGCAAACGAAGATAAGGGCACATCGAAAAACCAGAGGGTCATAAGATAAACGCCAAGTCCCACTGTCAGCCCCCGTACTACGGACGCCAGAACGTACGCA
>DATJHX010000193.1:0-11511 GCA_035493655.1 Nitrosospira sp. | reverse complement strand
CAAGCGCTTGGCGGATAGGACAGAATGTGATCCATGCCAAGTTCGGGGCAGGGGTGATCGTCAATTGCGAAGGTCACGGCGCTGACGCCCGTGTTGAGGTGAGATTTGGCCGGGCGGGCAACAAATGGCTATTGCTGGAATATGCCAAGCTTACCCCAGTTTGAAATCCCTGTCGGCCTGTAGCGGTAATCGATACAGTCGTGGGACCACTGGGTCTGCACATCGAGCTATGTAATTGCTGGAAAAGATTGTAGATAATTTTCCTAACGACTAACTATCTGACAGAAGCACCAAAGAAACCAGGCGCTCGATGCTGAGCGGCTCCTACAGACTCCCCTAACTTCTCACAAAAACAAAGAAAATCTTCCTGATGCGCCTTCCGCCTACTGCCTAGTTACCTAGTTATTTAAGCATTTTTTTGAAAACCCCTTTGCCCGTCTTTCTGCTCGCTAAATGAGCCCGGGTAATTCCTCCTACATTTAGCGCACGTCCTTTCTTTTCTACTCTACCTTTTGCACCACGTAAAAAAAACGATGCTTTTGGCATTGTCGTTTTGGTGTGGCAAAAGGCACTCGTTTTATTGCATTTTTTTTTATTGCAGGATCACATTTTTGAACTACAAATAAAATGGCATCCCCTTTATGGAATGTTTCCTCAGGGGATGCTGAATCTTTCCAGTTAGGGAAGCACAAAAAGAAGTTTTAGCTGACATCCACCGCTACCTGTCCGAGATAGCAGGGGAATGTTGTATCCGATGGACAGATGCTGCCTTCTCCGCACTCAAGCTGGCCAGAGATTTCTCGACTGGATCGGGACATTAAATTTGATTGGTGTTGCCCATAAGGGCATTTTGAAGAGTCCATTTTCGCGTTTCTACTCTTGCTGCATGGCTCACCGGAACCATCATTGAACAGTAGCAATAGATAACTGCAAAAAATTCTGCCTTTCATTTCCTCTTTCGGCGCGCACGTAAAATTACTATGCAACCATCCAGATTATTAATGGCTCTCTTGCTGGTGGGAGGCTTGTCCATCAGCGGTACTGCTGCAGCGGCAGGATTTGCACTGCAAAACCAGAACGGGGCTGGAAATGGCTATGCTTATGCTGGTGCGGCGGCGGTGGCGCAGGATGCCTCCACGATTTATTTCAACCCGGCCGGTATGACCTACCTTGCTCCTGGTCACCATGTTTCCGGCGCGGGGAGCCTGCTTATCCGATCATTAAGATTCCATGATGCCGGTAGCGGGCCCTTTCTCAGCTATCCGCTTGGTGATAACGGAGGTCAGGCCGGAGGTCTAGCGCCCGTTCCTGCGGTCTATTGGAGCATGTCGCTGGGTTCTGCCTTCCGGCTGGGACTGGGAGTATCGCCCACATTTGGCAACGCCACGGACTGGAGCAAGACCTTCATTGGCCGCTTCCAGGGGGTAGAGTCAACAATAACGGCTATCAACTTCAATCCCAGCATCGCGTGGAAGCTGCACGAGGACGTCTCGCTCGGGGTCGGTTTGAACGTCGTAAAATTTGACGCCGACCTGCGCAACATCGTGCCGGTGACAGCACTGTTGCCTGTCCCTGTGGAGATCGAAACCAAATTGAAGGGGGATGATGTCGGATTCGGCTATAACGTGGGATTGATGTTCCGGTTATCCCCATCCACACGTGTTGGGCTGACTTATCGATCAGCGGTAAATTTGAAAGTTAACGGAAACCTGAATGCTCCTGGCGCTGTGATTCCCGCATCGGTTCCTATCGAACTGCCGGACATTGCTTCCCTGGCGATCTCGCATATGATGAATGACCGTTTGCGATTGCTTGCGGATCTGACGTGGACGGGCTGGAGCAGTGTGCAGGCAATCGTCGCTAAAAACAGGACTTCCGGCGCCATCCTTGGGAACGAACGGCTGGGATTCGATAACACCTTTCGGGTTGGTCTCGGGACGCAATATCAATATACCGAGCGGCTGCGGCTTCACGCCGGGTTCGCCTGGGACCAGACACCTGTCCCCAACTCCACCGACCGGACTGTCCGCCTGCCGGACTCTGATCGTTTCTGGCTCGCTGTTGGCCTCAATCAGAAGCTTGGCCAGCGAACATCGATCGATGTCGGATACGCGCATGTATTCTTCACAGGTGCTGACATCAATCGTCCGAGCTTCCCCAACCCTGCGCTCCAGGTTGTCCGCGGTGCATTCAACACGGACGTACACATTATTTCTGTCCAGCTCAATCACCACTTCTAATTCGCCGACCACATCAAATAACTTCTTTGTTGACAGATGTATTACCTGAATTCTCAACCTTTTACCCTTGATAGCGTATTTTATTCGATCGTTCCGAACCTTTTATACCCCTCTGCCCGCAAAGTATTTTTTTCTTGACCGCCATTGGCGAGCTGGCAAGCTCGCCAATAAATGCCTCGGTGTGCCATCACATTCGGCCAGGCTATCGCCGCCACAATGTTGAGCGACACATGATTTATTTTCGCGTCGCACTTTACGTATTGCCATCATTCGCATCCTGCATGACCGCGCATGGATGCTTCGCCATCTGTAGCAGTCAGGATTTACTAGAAAGAGTAATCCGGGCTAGCTCCACCGCATCTTCGGGGCAAGCCCCCAGGGGCTCTATTGGTCTACGCCTCACCCGCGCTCACGTGCCCCAACCTGAGCCCCCTGATCCTGTAGCCTCTTCCCAATCCTGATTTTAGCAGGGGGAAAATTTCCATCCCTTCGTCCCACTCGTCACCCGAGCCGGTCGCGGAACTGCCAGTCGAAGTGGGGGAGGAGGTGGCCGCTGTCACAAAGGCGCTCACAGAGCTCATTGACGAATGCATGTCAAGCGGTCTGACCGCCATCCATGACCATCGCGTGTCCCACCATGAATGCGGCCGCGTCTGAGCAAAGCCACAAGACGGCAGATGCAATCTCCTCGGGTTTGCCCATCCGTCCGACCGGCTCCTGGGCAATGACTCTCGCGCGGCCTTCGTCAGTGCCGCCACTGAACCGGTCCATCATCGGTGTATCGATGATGCCGGGACAAATCGCGTTCACTCGGATGTTCGATGCCGCGTAATCCAGCGCTGCAGATTTCGTCAGGCCGATCACGCCGAATTTCGAGGCTGCGTAAGCGGCCTGTCCAGGGATTCCTTTCACGCCGGCGCCGGATGACGTGTTCACAATGACGCCGCCGCCCTGTTTCAGCATCAGCGGAAGTTCGTGCTTCATGCAGAGGAACACGCCGCGAAGATTGACGTCCATCAGCCGGTCCCAATCATTCTCGGTGATGTCGACGAGCGGCTTCACCGGTTGTTCGACACCGGCATTATTGAAGGCGAAGTCGAGCCGACCGAACGTTTCGACAGTCCGCGCGAAAGCGGCCTTCACATCATCGGCGCTCGTCACGTCGCAAGTGACTGCGAGAGCCTGGCCTCCCGCCTGCTCAATCAGCTGCGCCGTTTCTTCAATATGCTCGCGGCTGTGGCCTGCGACGGCCACGCCTGCTCCTTCGCGCGCAAACGCCAGTGCCGTCGCACGTCCGATGCCGGTTCCTCCACCGGTCACGAACGCGACCTTGCCGCGGAAGGTGTTCCTGTCTTCACTCATTGCATTAGTCCCTCTCGTTCCAGAGGCGGGATGTGGGGCTATCCGCCGAGGACAAGCCTCCCCGATGGTCAGGGCCGCGCTCCGCTATTCATATTTCATTTATAGATGAGAGCAAGGAGAAGACAAGGCAGATGAAATAACGTTTTTCTTCTGCCCTTACCCTTGATAACGTCCTTTATCATTCACAATATGTATCACAACCAAACTTTTAAAAAAGCCCTTCATGCCGTGATTACAGCGCACTGGTGTGCCGAGCTTTATGCTATCCACGACGCTCTCTATAAGCAGGTCGTGGAGTATCGGGGACTTGATGAAGATATGTCTCGTGAATTGTCCACCCTGAAATCGAGTCGCGAAAAACGACAGAAAAATGCCTTCCTCGATCGCTTCACCATTCGTCAAGCGCAAATTCCGGGGATCGGACCGGCTAAAACTGCGATGCTCGCTTCGTTTGGCATCGAAACTGCTGCAGATGTCACGCAACAGGCGGTGCTTGCTGTCCCCGGTTTCGGGGAAGTGATGACGGCGAAGATGCTAGCATGGCGGAGAGTTCGTGAAGCCAAATTCCGATACAATGCCACTCCTGACGCGTCCGATGTGCAAATCCAGAATGCTCTCAAATCTCGCTACGCGGCTAAAAAGATAGAACTCCAGTCAAAGCTTCGATCTGGTCTCGCAGTATTGGAAGCTAATTTCTCCCGCCTTAGTGCACGCGCGTCAGTTGATGATCAACCGCTAATGCATGCGCTTCAGGCTAAGGCTAGGCTGAACATGACCTGACCAGCTTAGGATTGCACTCCCCCGACGACATCAACGTTGTCGACTAACCCAGTGCAGCTACAGAGCAAATCTCAATAGATAGGGACTAATCGGAATCCAGGCTCCGGATGGAAGCGCGAACTCGCCCTCTTGTCCGCGGTGTGGATCGCCGATGCAACGATGGACCACGCGTCGTGGATACCGTGGTGGTACTCAATTTTGGGGATGTTCGCGTTATCCAATCTGTCATGGCACGCGCAATTGATTTGTAAAACGAAAATTTCTCATGCCGGTTTCAGCATGCTTGTTGCTCCAGAATCTGGCACTTGCCCGATGGGATTAGCTGCGAGCAATGGTAAAGATTATGAGTTTGGCCCAACCGTTGGCGCCAGCTCTTTCAGGTATGCGACCAAGGCGGCAAGTTGGACTTTGGTTTTGAGCGCGCTTCGTTATGAGGCCACGGAATGTCTGCCGTTCCGGGGGAAGTCCAAACAGTATCTATTGATAGGCTTTTAGGAGGATTAAACCATCTCTCACTAGGGCTAGCTCTAGTGAGAGATAGGTCTTGCTCGCTCACACCCTGCCTTCGTTAAAGCTCGAGCAGCAAAAGTGAGCAGGGATACCGTTTTTTAGGCATATTCTGGGGTACTGCAGTTAGGATTTAAGGTCTGTAATATAATATATAAACAAAATATTATAATCACAATCAAAACACGTGATTTTTATTTATAGTAATACTGAGTACAATTCTGAACATGGACCGCATTAGAATGAAGCGGCCTTCACTTCATCCATTTCATTGGAGTCTACCTATCGTGGAAAAAGAAATAAGGAAGTTTTTAACGTCCATATCCGTCCTGGGCCTGCTGGCCTCCTGCAGCGAGACCGGTACGCTCGAAGCAAGGAACGACAATACGAGCATGGCCACAGAAAGTATCAGAGCTTTTGTCGACCACGACGAGCTCGCCAGGCGGTATGAAAACAGGGCTAACAAACTGCTGGCAATGGCAGCGGAACGTGAGAAACGCCTCCAGCATGACGAGGACAAAAGCGACGTCCGCAGGAGAGGCGGGCAGGATTCACGATCGCATGCTGCTGCCTTAGTGCAAAAATACAAGCTGGCAGCAGAGAGAGCTGCCACCGAAGCTGATTTTCATCACAAGATGGCGTCGAGACCTGCGAACCGTAATTATGTCGCTTTGGGAGCGCTACATTGATTTGGACTGCCCGAGGAGCTCAGCGGTGAACCTGGCTGGAACAGGAGGAAACAGTACGACTTGATTCTGCGGCACTGGCCGCAGATTAGCTGTTCGTATCTCATTGGGATCTCTTTTGAATGCCGCTACATATTGAAACACCGCTAATTAAATCCCGTTCGATTAGCCATAAAGTGGGCCAATCCATTTGGCTGAAAATGGAATCCATGCAGCCATCCGGCTCTTTCAAGAATAGAGGAATCGGGTATGCATGCGAAGAATATTTAAAACGAGGAGCAAAACGCTTCATTGCGTCATCGGGCGGAAATGCGGGATTGGCGGTCGCCTTTGCTGGGCGGCGTCTTTCGGTTCCTGTAATCGTCATCGTACCGGAGACAGCTTCAAAGCGGGCGGTAAATTTGATGTGTTTAGAGAATGCGGAAGTTATAGTCCACGGGAAGTCTTTGGACGAAGCGCACCGATTTGCACTGTCACTCATGCAACCTACCGATGCATATATACATCCTTTCGATGATCCGCTAATTTGGAGAGGTCATGCCAGTCTAATTGATGAAATATTCCATGCTGGTCTAAAGCCTGATGCAATCGTTCTGTCAGTTGGGGGAGGGGGTCTCCTGTGCGGTGTTATAGAAGGATTGAAGCGGAATGGAGGTTCCGGTGTGCCTGTCATCGCTGTTGAAACTGAAGGTGCAGATTCCTATGGGAAATCCTTAAACGCAGGATTCCTTATCGAGCTTGCAAACATATCGAGTATTGCGACGACGCTAGGAGCGCGCATAGTTTGTGAACAAGCATTGGCGTACTCAAAGAAGCACTGTATCCAAAGCGTTGTGTTGTCGGACAAGATGGCCGTTTCTGCTTCTTTGCAGTTTTTGCAAGACCATGGAATTGTGGTTGAGCCTGCGTGCGGCGTTGCGCTTGCTGCAGTTTACGAAAAAGTTGCGGCGTTATCGGGATATAAAACGATATTGATTATCGTGTGCGGCGGCGTTGGTTCTACCGCTGATGACTTAGTTGAGTTGGCACGTCCTGCTCGGGAATAATGATGCCAATGCCAGGAATGGCTGGGACAGGTCAATATGCCCAAGCCCGGATCTACGATCACCCAAGACATGGCCGGAGGATAGCCAACGTTTAAGGTAAATTGTTAAGAATTATTACTTTCGACGACGCCCTATGAAAGTCAGCATACCAAGCCCAGCTAAAAACAAGGCGTAGGTTTCGGGCTCAGGAACATTTGTAACAATTTTATTCAACAAAGGATCCGTTCCTGAAAACGAGTAACCAGCTGGCAGGAATAGTTGCAGCCCTCCTGTATGGAGAAAATCTACGGTGCCGGCGGAGGGAGTCACGCCGAACTCTGGATTTGCATATCCAGCAACGGTAGCTCCCAAAGTGATGAGGCTGCCTGGCATCGCGTCGAATGATGCACGCGCCACCCCCACTAAATATGAGGGATCTGAACTTACCACTTGCGGCGCGGTCGATCCTGTTCCCACCTGATCGGGGTGAACAGTTTTACCTCCATCAAATGTGGCAAAACTTAGTTGCGAATGAAAGGTGGTGGGAATTCCGGGGAGCGGCTTTCCCCCAAGAGGTACACTAATTACCTGGAGATCTCCGATCAACTGGAGCAGCGGTTTGCCTTGAATGTTGCTAAAGCTACCATCAAAATTCAACTGAGCAACTATATGCACGAGGTTGGGTTTGTCCGACATTATGCGCTTGGCCGATAGGGACGGGCTACGACTTGCACCTGCTCCCTTTGTGATCATCCCGGTTGCATTCCCAGCGCATTCATAAGGAATTGGTTCGTAGATTACCTAAGGCTCGTCGCCAAAGATATCCTGGTAGCTCGCATAAATCGAGGCGAACAGGGTGGGCACCAGCACGAATAATCCCAGGCCATAAGGCATGGTTGCGATTATTGTCAGCACCACCAGGATAAAGCCGTAAATCTGAAACGCGACGATATTTTTCACGCATGCAAAGAAGCTCATCCTCATCGCTTCCACGGCCGTCATATTCTTGAATATGACCAGCAAAGGCGCAAACCAGGCAGCCATCATCAACGGAATCGACAACGATAGCGCCACGAGCAGGGCGGATAAGCTGCTGCTCATCACTTCCTGCAACTCGTTCTCGTCAACCCGCCTTCCAGCGATCAGCAGATCTCTCATCGTTTCTCCCCCCACCAGCATGGCCGCGCCGACGATCAGCACTTGCCCGACAAGATAGATTCCACCAATGGTTATCAGGGGCGTGGCGGTACTATGAAAGCCGGCAAGCAAATGAGCGATTTCGAGCTGCCCGCCCCTTTCCAGAGTTCTGCATCCAATCATCAATCCGGCCAAAAATACCGGCGAGAGCAGGGTAAAAATAAATTGACCAGCCACCGGTATAAGCGCCAGTGTCGCGGCAATGAGCAGCAAGGTGGTGCACAACAGGATCCATACTATCGGTACTCTGCGGAATAGTGAAAAGCCGGTCACTATCCACTGCCAACCCTGTTTCCCGTCGACTTGCCTGACTTCCATTTTCTGTTTTTCTCCGATAGCGGTACTCTAACTCTGCTAACTCTGGTTTTAAGCAGGTTTAACCTTGATCCTGGTTCCAGTCATGTTCTCAAACCCAGACCACGGCCAGTTGGGGCTGGGATTCAGCATGATTCTTCAATATATGCATGAAATGCCCGGGATCCTTGACATGCGTAAGCTCGCCCACACGAGGCAAATGATAATCATACAACCGCGATAGCCAGAAGCGCAGTGCAGCGGCGCGCAACATTACGGGCCAGGCGTTGCGCTCGGCATCCGTAAGCGGGCGGGTGCGATGGTAGGCTCCGAGCAGGGAGGATGTTCGCCCTGAGTCCAGTTCTCCATTTTTATCCAGGCACCAGTCGTTGGCGGTGATGGCGAGATCGTACAGTAAGACATCATTGCAGGCAAAATAGAAGTCGATGACCCCTCCTAGACTCCCATTGTTGAACAGGACATTGTCACGAAACAGGTCAGCATGGATCACCCCGCGAGGCAGATTCTCCAGGCGATATGACGACTGGAAGCGCAGCTCATCCTTGAGAACGGAAGCTTCCTCGGCGGTGAGGAACGGCATAACTGCAAGCGCGGCAGTTTTCCACCATTTCGGGCCGCGCGAATTTTCCATTTTTTCCGGATAAGACAGCCCGCACAGGTGCATGTTGGCCAGAAGCGCGCCCACCTCCGCGCACTGGATGGTTCCAGGGGATTCCTGCGATTTACCGGGCAGGCATGTCACAATGCTCGCAGGCTTGTCGTTGAGTTTGCCCAGAAATTTATTGTCGAGATCGGCCACCGGGCTGGGACAGGGAATACCGTGACGTGACAGGTAGGCCATCAGATTGAGGTAGTACGGCAGTTCGGACGAGGTCAGCTTTTCGAATAGCGTAAGAACATATTTGCCGTGGCTGGTCGTCACAAAATAATTGGTATTCTCGATGCCGGAGGAGATGCCCTGCAAATTGATCAGTGTGCCAAGCGAGTAGTTTCTCAACCAGACGGAAAGCTGATGTTGGGTGACGGTGGTAAAGACTGACATGAGAATGAGAAAAAACGGCAGAAGCAATATGAACCGGGACTCTATGCAAAATATTGTGCGGCGCGGCTGGAAACCGAATATCCGCCTAACTGGCGATAAATCTGACGGGTTCGGAACAGTCAGTAATTCGCCCTGGGTAAGAACGGGATAAAACGGGATAAAAACAGGAGTTAAAGATTGTTCTTATAATCCTGTCATGCCAGGGATCATGCACATGTCAGCCGCCGCCTTCGCAATGATTTGGGCTAGCCGAATCAAGCTGCCCACAAGAGCCTGGCATGGTCTTTCTGACCTGGAAATTTAAAACTGGCGTATCACCCACATCGGCGGCCGAATGTGCTGGTCAAGGCCACCCGTGCCGGTTGCAAAGGTACCGTCTCCATAGTTGTCGATCAGGTAATACGGCAGACCTATTCGGGGAATAACCTTAATCATGTAGAGCCGGCCATTGAGACGATATTCTTCGACCTTATCCTCTCCACGGTTGGTAATGGTAATTTGCGGCTCAAGCGAGGCATCGTCCTGATCGGCTCCTGGCGCCGGCAACGCGAGCTCCGGCGGCTCCGGGACTTCCGGCAAAGGCCGCAAATCCTTGGGTTGGTTGGATTGCGCTGACGCCGGCAGTGCAAAGCTCAACCATAGTGCGACAACTATTCGACGCATGGCGCCTCCCGCAATCAGGGATACAGGGATCAATATTCCATTCTATCCGAAAAGAAGCGCCGGTTATAGATTGAGTTGCACCTCCCGTTCGGCTGCGGACGGCTCGAACCCGCGAGTTTCATAATACTGGAAGATGGCATTCACGACTTCGCCGGGCTCATCGATGATCTGGATCAACTCCATATCTTCGGAAGAAATCATCCCCTCGGCCACGAGCGATTGGCGCAGCCAATCGAGCATCCCTCGCCAAAATTCTGAACGAACCAGAATAATCGGCATTTTCCGGGTTTTGCCCGTCTGAACCAGTGTAAGTGCTTCCATCAGCTCGTCCAAAGTGCCGAAACCGCCCGGCAATACGACATAGGCGGTGGCAAATTTAACGAACATATACTTGCGTGCAAAAAAGTGACGGAAAGTCTGACTTATGTCCTGATAGACGTTGCGGTGTTGTTCATGGGGGAGCTGGATATTCAAGCCGACGCTGGGCGATGTGCCAAAATAGGCTCCTTTGTTGGCCGCTTCCATGATGCCCGGTCCCCCGCCGGAAATTACCGAAAAACCAGCGTCCGACAACAGACGGGCGATCTGCTCAGTCAATTTATAATAAGGATGGTCGGGTGAGGTGCGGGCACTGCCGAAAATACTCACAGCCGGCCTGATCGAATTCAGCCGTTCCGTAGCTTCCACAAATTCTGCCATAATCCCGAACACGCGCCATGACTCCCTGGCAGACCAGGTTTTTTCCATAAAATCGGACGTCATGGTGCGCGCTAATTTCTCTTGCGAGTTCATCGAAAGCCTTTGGAGTTAAATGAAAACATTGCTGTTGGTCGACGGCTCATCCTATCTGTATCGCGCTTTTCACGCACTGCCGGATTTGCGTAACCGCAACAACGAACCGACCGGAGCAATTTACGGCGTTCTCAACATGCTGCGCCGCTTGCATAAGGATTATCATGCCGATTATAGCGCGTGCGTATTTGATGCAAAAGGCAAGACTTTCCGCGATGAGCTCTATCCCCAATATAAGTCGCAACGCCCGCCTATGCCGGACGATCTCGCGGCGCAAATCCCGCGGTTGTATGAATGTATCCGCGCTATGGGATGGCCGATGCTGATCGTGGAAGGCGTGGAGGCGGACGACGTCATAGGCACTCTTGCCAAACAGGCTGAGCCCGAAAATATTCGCTGCATCATTTCGACCGGCGATAAGGACATCGCCCAACTGGTGAACTCTCGTGTGACGCTGGTCAATACCATGACAAACGAAGTTCTGGATGAAGCAGGCGTACTTGCCAAGTTTGGGGTGCCGCCGGCGCGTATGCTCGACTACCTGGCGCTGGTGGGTGATGCGACGGATAACATTCCAGGCGTGGAAAAGGTTGGCCCCAAAACGGCGGTGAAATGGCTTGGCCAATACGGCACCCTGGATAATCTCATCACTCATGGAGGTGAGATCGGCGGCGTGGTAGGAGAAAATTTGCGCAAGGCGCTCGACTGGTTGAGCAAGTCGCCTGAACTTCTTGCCATCAAATGCGACGTCATACTGCCGCTAGGCGTGAACGACCTTGGGCTGCAACCGCAGGATACCGCAAAATTGGCGGAGTTGTACGAGCGGCTGGATTTCAAAACCTGGCTGCGGGAACTGAGACAGCAATCGCTTACGGGTGAACGGGGTAAAGGGGATGAGCGGG
>DATJHX010000192.1:0-5755 GCA_035493655.1 Nitrosospira sp. | reverse complement strand
CGTGCCGCCGATATGCATCGATAGATCGAATGTGAAGCAGGGATCCGCGAGATACGCTTGTAACTGATCGCATATCTCTCTTGCAAGAGGCGTCTGGGGCGCAAGTGTGGGCGTATCCAGGGGCAGATACTCGATATCCGTCAGCCAGTCTTCCTCGATGCGAAGACCGAGGACGGCAAATGGCGTGGCGAGTTTTGCCTGATAATCAGGCGAGGGTTGTATCTTGAGCACGGTCTTTGATTTATTCATGGTTGCTTGTGTGTCGGCGTCCGTTTGATCGAGCCTGATAACGGGTGGGTCATGTAGCGGGGTGATTATGTAGTGGCTACAGGATGCGAGGTCAACAGTTTTTGCCCGCTTTGACTTTATGCGAACAGTCCGGCGATAATCGGTCATTATCCGGTTTGATCAATTCGTCGGCAAGACCTTGGATTAAGGAGCGAGCGGTGAAATTCAGCATAAAAAAAGGAAATCTGGAGAAGCAGCGCAGTGCCTGCATGGTCGTAGGTATATCTGAACCACGCAAGCTGACTGAAGCAGCGCAAGCGCTCGACAAGGCTGGGAGCGGGTACATCAGCGGCATATTGCGCGGCGGTGACATGGAAGGCAAGGCAGGCTCAACGCTCCTGCTGCACAACATTCCCGGCGCACCGTGCGAGCGAGTACTGCTGGTGGGTCTTGGCAAGGAGCCAGCGCTAAACGAGAAAGGGTATCGGGACGTCGTTCGTGCCGCCTTCAAGGCACTGAATGAGACTGGCGCTACTGATGCGGCCTTGTTTTTGACTGAGACGCCGGTCAAAGGTCGTGACACTGCCTGGAAAGTTTCACAAACCGCAATGGTGGCGATGGAATCTGCTTATCGCTTCGATCAGCTTAAAAGCAAGGTAGAGGAAACCAAACCTCATCTGCAGAAAGTAACATTAGGTGCTGTCAATGCAGCGGCTGCGGGGGAACTTGCGGCGAGCGAAGAAGCTCTTCAGCAAGGAATTGCCATTGCCGAGGGTATGAATCTGGCCAAGGATCTGGGCAATCTCGCGCCAAATATCTGTACTCCGACCTATCTGGCGGAAC
The DNA here is from genome assembly GCA_035493655.1 of Nitrosospira sp. GTDB lineage: Bacteria > Pseudomonadota > Gammaproteobacteria > Burkholderiales > Nitrosomonadaceae > Nitrosospira. The sequence continues at coordinate 4,684 of DATJHX010000192.1, read as the reverse complement.
AGGCCGCAGGAATCGCCAAAACCTATAAACTGAAGGCCACTGTCCTCGAACAGAAGGATATGGAAAAGCTCGGCATGGGCGCGCTGCTCGCGGTCGCCCGTGGCAGCCATCAGCCCGCTAAGCTGATCGCCCTGGAATACTGGGGGGGAGCGAAGAAAGCCAAACCCGTCGTACTGGTGGGCAAGGGCATCACTTTCGATACGGGTGGTATTTCTCTGAAGCCCGCGCTGGAAATGGATGAAATGAAGTACGACATGTGCGGGGCCGCCAGCGTCCTCGGCACCATTTCTGCAATTGCGAAAATGCGGCTCCCGCTGAATGTAATCGGCATCATCCCCACTACCGAGAACATGCCGGGCGGGAATGCCGACAAACCCGGCGACGTCGTCACCAGCATGTCCGGCCAGACCATAGAAATCCTGAATACGGATGCGGAGGGACGGCTCATTCTTTGCGATGCGCTGACTTATGCCGAGCGCTACAATCCGGACACTGTTATAGACATTGCCACGCTGACCGGCGCCTGTGTCATCGCGCTGGGTCATGTGGCCTCGGGGCTTCTGAGTACCGATGACGCACTGGCTGAGGAGTTGCTGCAAGCGTCCGGACGAGCGGCCGATCCTGCCTGGCGTTTGCCACTATGGGAAGATTACCAGGAGCAGCTCAAAAGCAATTTTGCCGATATGGCCAATATCGGCGGGCGTGCGGGCGGGACCATTACCGCAGCCTGTTTCCTGTCGCGTTTCACCAAAAAATACCGCTGGGCTCACCTTGACATTGCCGGCACCGCTTGGAAATCGGGCAAGGAAAAAGGCGCTACCGGCCGGCCCGTGCCCTTGCTGGCCCAGTTCCTGATTGAGCGGGCCGCAGGAAAAGAGAAAGGGAAAGGGAAAGCCGATACGAGCAATACGAAGACCTGATATAGATCTCAGTGTCGTGACTGAAATTGACTTTTACTCTGGAGGGGGCGATCGACTGGATATCGCTTGCCGCCTCGTCATAAAGGTGATGCGCAAGGGTTTCAGGATAATGATCTACACTCCCGACGCGCTAATGATCGAGCAGCTCGACAATCTTCTGTGGACTTTTTCCCCAACAGATTTCATTCCGCACTGTCGCGTTGACGATAAGCTGGCCGACCTGACGCCGGTCATACTAGGCCATAAGCCCGACAGTTTTCCACACGATGAGGTGCTGCTCAACCTGGATACCGAGAATCCCCCTTTTTTCAGCCGCTTCCGGCGCTTGATTGAAATTGCCGGAACCAGACCGGAGGATACCGAGGCGGCGCGGAAACGCTACCGTTTTTACCAGGACCGAGGATATGAAATCCGGCATCACAGGCTGGTTGCAGCCTAGTTGATTTCCGAGGGGAAAACGCGCTGCACTCATTCATCCTCAAGAATTCCATCCCTACGCAAATCCGGGCTATCTTATGACAAATGGCGATGACGCTTCCCAGGAAGCCAAATATGATGAGATCGTGAGCAAGCTGGAAGCGTTGCTGCAAAAGCATAAGGGTAAGGCCCCCAGCGCGACGGCGGCTGTCGGCGCAAGAGGGTATTTAACTACAATCGCCGGAGCTGTTGATGCGCGATCCGCAGCGAGCGACAATATTCCGACGCTTACAGAAACTGTCCATATCGCGCCCGCAATGCTTTCGCCTCATTCCGACATCACATCATTGCTTGGACAAATCCTGGATTCCGCGCTCAAGGATGCGGGAGTCGACCTGGATGCCGCTGCGCGGAAAGCGCTTGTGCAGGCATTGGAATCCCAATTATTTGGTTTCTAACTGGATCTCGCTAGCCCCGCTTGCGTTCTCTGAGTCCAGCGACAAGCTATTTATGTTCCGGTAGTCCGATTAACGGCAAGTTGAGGCGTTTAATTCTTCCTCATATTCTCCTTTGCTTACTTATTAATTAAAGCAATTCCGCTCTATATTTATTATCGATAAAATATGTTATCAAGAATAAAATGCGGCATGAGCACCTCCGATCTTCCCGCCTCGATTCCTCCTTCCAGCCGTCTTCTGAGCGCTGCCGACTTCCATCGCCTGGCTGGTGTTCCGCTCGAGATCGAATGGTTCGCCAACATCGACAATCCGCAAACGCGGCGAGCTTATAAAAATGCCCTAGAGGATTTCATGAAGTTCATCGGCATCGAGCAGCCGGATGAGTTTCGGGAAATTACTCGCGCGCATATCATTGCCTGGCGGGATGATTTGAAGTACCGGGAGCTGAACGGCATCACCATCCGCCATCGCTTGGCTGCGCTGTCCTCATTGTTCGAATATCTGTGTGACAAGAATGCCGTAACGCACAATCCGGTCAAAGGCATCAAGCGGCCCTCTGTAGAAGGGCATCAGGGCAAAACTCCGGCAATCAGTGATTTTCAAGCGCGAGGTTTATTGGAAGCGCCAAAAAATATCTCACTCAAGGATAAACGCGACCGTGCCATTCTGGCCACGTTGCTCTATCACGCTTTGCGTCATGAGGAACTCTGCAAGCTGCTGGTCAAGGATTTCAAGCATGAGCGGCGCGGTATGGCCCATCTTAAGGTGTCGGGCAAAGGCGGAAAAACACGCTATATACCGCTGCATCCGGCCGCAGGTGGCCTTGTCCTGGATTATCTGGGAGCGTCAGGTCATGGGTTTGACCTTGCGGGGGCCCTCTTCCGGCCGATCCGCAACAATCGCACAGGTACCTTGGGTAAAGCCATCACGCCCGATATGGTTTATAGACTGGTGCGATTCTATTCGGCAGCGCTAGGATTCAAGATCGGGGCTCATGCCCTACGTGCGACAGCGGCAACCAATGCCCTGGATCATCAGGCGGATATTGCCAAGGTGCAGGAATGGCTCGGGCATGCGAATATCGCTACTACACGGATCTATGATCACCGGAAGACCCGGCCTGAGGATAGCCCGACGTTCAAGGTGACTTATTAAAATTTAGAATTATCACTTCCGACGACGCCCCATGAAACCCACCATACCAAGCCCAGCTAAAAACAAGGTGTAGGTTTCGGGCTCAGGAACATTTGTAACAATGTTATTCAACAAAGGATCCATTCCTGAAAACGAGTAACCAGTTGGCAGGAATAGTTGCAGCCCTCCTGTATGGAGAAAATCTACGGCGCCGGCGGAGGGAGTCACGCCGAACTCTGGATTTGCATGTCCGGCAACGGTAGCCCCCAAAGTGATGAGACTGCCTGGCATTGCGTCGAATGATGCGCGCGCCACCCCCACTAAATGCGAGGGATCCAAACTTACTACTTGCGGCGCAGTCGACCCTGTTCCCACCTGATCGGGGCTAACAGTTTTACCTCCATCAAATGTGACAAAACTTAGTTGCGAATGAAAGGTGGTAGGAATTCCAGGGAGCGGCTTTCCCCCAAGAGGTACACTAATTACCTGGAGATCTCCGATCAACTGGAGCAGCGGTTTGCCTTGAATGTTGCTAAAGCTACCATCAAAATTCAATTGAGCCACTATATGCACGAGGTCCGTCCCCGTACCGGAAAGCCAGCCGGAAGCGCCCATGCTGCCTGAGGCAGAAGCTTCGCTAGTCACCACTGTTGATGGAATACTTGCCCCTCGGCTCATGCCCGCATAACCTTTAAAAATTCCCTGATCGGGATTGACATACATCTGGGTTCTTGTCGAGTAGCCAGCAGTGTCAGTAATTACTTCTCCAATGGGATTCAGATCAATTATGCCCTGAGAGTTAACAGTTTGAGGCGTAGAGGAATCGGCAGTGGCCGGCGAGCGGGAAGCCTCACTTACAACGGCAAAGCTTGCTGTTGAAAAGGCTAGAAAAAAGAACGTTGTGGCAGGCAATATGCCGACACGAATCGTGGACATTTAATCACTCCTATTCAGGTTGAAGATAATCATGCCGAGAGTGAGAATCTCATGAATAAAGGGATACTCGTGCACCTAAATTTGTCATTTCGGTGACTATCCCAACTCTTGGACATTGCATGAGATGAGCAACTTGCATGCGATTCCTCGGCTTGCTTAGATTCCTAACGCCCTAGAAGGGTATAAAGCTTTTACTCAACCGCTTTAACTTTACCTGATGGGCCTAGGTTTGAATTTTGTTGCTGAGCTCAATTTTAAGCCGTTGTGCGACGATAAGCGAAAAAACTTACCATTCCCAGTCCAGCAAGCATTAACGCAAATGCTTGCGGTTCCGGAACGATAGCAGCGTGAGCACCTGTGAGAAACACACGATAAGAGCCACCTCCAGGAATATCCTCATAAAGGCCCGAGTAGCTAATAACTGGTAACGTGCCTCCCGGCCCCGTCGGACCATTTATGTCATTATTATGATTATCGAAAGTATCTGAAACAGGAAAGATTTGACCACCGGAGCTAGTAGGCTCCGAACAACATTGCGTAATTACCAGGTAATAGTCACCAGAGGCGATTGGCGTGAGCGCATTGCCAGCCGGAAGCGTTGCCGGAGCATTATCGCTCACTACGTCATCATTCCCATAAACTCCCTTTCCATTGTTATCGAAGAGAAATAATTCACTGTCAAAACCTGCCACACCGCCAACGGTAGTAGCTGAAAACGTTCTACCGCCGTCTATATGTATGCGATACATATCCTGGCCATCTCCAGCCCACGGACTCAAGGTGCCATCGATTTCCGTAAGAGCCCCAACGCCAGTCGTT
>DATJHX010000191.1:0-3903 GCA_035493655.1 Nitrosospira sp. | reverse complement strand
GGATGCGGTAAACGTTCCCAAGGGTTCTTTTTACAATTATTTTGATAGTAAGGAGGATTTCGGTGCCGAAGTCATTCAACACTATACCGATCCATTCATTGCGCAGTTAACCGCTCACTTGCAATCATCAGACGCTGATGCACTCAGTGCGATAAGGCGTTACTTTGACGAGCTCATAACCGAACTTGAGAAAAATGAGTTTAAAGGCGGTTGTCTCCTGGGTAATCTGATGGGAGAAATAGGCGATGCCAGCGAAGTTTGCCGGAAATCTCTTCAGTCCGCCGTTAGACGTTATCTGGATGTATTACAGGCCGGACTGGCCAAAGCGCAGCGGCAAGGTACGGTAAGACTGGACAAATCACCCGAAGAGATGGCCGATCTGCTGTTGAATACCTGGCAGGGAGCCTTATTGAGAATGAAAATAGAAAAATCATCCGCGCCGATTAAACAGTGTTGTGACGATTTACTGGGAGATTTTTTCAGACCCTGATTTTTTTACCCCAGAATAATACGACCGGTCATATGTATTTAATACCATAGGAGACAAAAAATGCCGAAATATATTATTGAACGTGAAATTCCGGGGGCGGGCTCGCTTACCCGACAGGATTTGCAAGCCATTTCTCAGAAATCATGCAGCATCCTTAACGATATGGGGCCGAGAATCCAATGGCTGGAAAGCTACGTGACCAACGATAAAGTCTATTGTCTCTACATCGCGCCTGATGAAGCGACCATTAGGGCACATGCCGAACAGGGAGAGTTTCCCGCCAATCGCATTTCCCGGATTAAATCGGTGATTGACCCAACTACTGCCGAAACCCAATAGAGCGGAGAGAGAAAACATTCGTTGCTCATGAAGAACCAGCACTTATCAAGGAAGATAAATCATGCAATTCCGTACCATCCGTTCAACGATATTAATTCTAACCCTGACCGTTACAGGCGTCTCCGGATCATTCGCCGAGACTGGCGAGATGAACTCGACCAGGAAACGCGAAGCTTCCCCGGAATCTGGAGGTGGTCACAAACATTACATGCAATCCGATATGGCGAACAAGCCAGCCCCGAATGGCCAGCTTGCACCCAGGCTGCAGAACCTGGGGACACACACGCTCCCCGTCAGCACCCGCAACAAGTTGGCACAGCGATACATCAATCAGGGACTGAATCTCGCCTATGGTTTCAACCATGGCGAGGCACGCCGGGCATTCCGCGAGGCGGCACGCCTCGATCCCGGGCTTGCGATGGCTTACTGGGGTGAGGCGCTAGTGCTCGGCCCCAACATCAACGCGATGATGGAACCGAACGAGGAGCCACTGGCTCTGGAGATCATGCAGCAAGCCAGATCACTCATGGCGAAAGCATCACCCAGGGAACAGGCGCTTATCGGCGCTCTCGAGAAGCGTTACTCGGGGAATACAGAAGACCGGACGGCGAACAACAAGGCTTACGCGGAGGCAATGCGGGAAGTGCATCAGCGTTTTCCCGACGATCCAGACATCGCAATGCTTTATGTGGAGTCGATGATGGATCTGCGCCCCTGGGGCTACTGGATGCGTGATGGCTACCCGTACGAGGGAACAGCCGAAATCGTGGCACTCACCGAAGAGGTGCTGCGGCGCAATCCGAAACACCCCGGCGCGCTGCACATGTATATTCACCTCATGGAGCCAACAAGCACGCCCGAGCGGGCGGAGAAGGCGGCCGATACCCTGCTGACGCTGATGCCGGCAGCGGGACACATGATACATATGTCATCACATATCTATCAGCGTGTAGGCCGGTACGCCGACTCGATGAAAAGCAACCGGCTCGCTATCGCAGCCGACGAGGATTACATCGCGCAGTGCCGTGCCCAGGGGATATACCCCATGATGTACTACCCGCATAATATTCACTTTCTCTGGTTCGCGGCTACGGGAGATGGTCAAAGCAAAGTTGCAATCAAATCCGCACGAGAGGCTGCCAGCAAGGTAGATGATGCAGTACTGGAGGCGATGCCGCTGACGGCGATATTCCGCATGGTGCCGTATTGGGCGCTTGTGCGTTTCGGACATTGGAAGGAGATTCTTGAAGAACCGGCGCCGCCGCCCACGAGCCCCTTTTTGAAAGGGAGCTGGCACTACGCGCGCGGGCTCGCGTTTGTTGCGATGCAACAGTTGCAACAGGCCGACCAGGAACTCGCAGCGTTGCGCGAGATCATGAAGAACCCGTCGCTGGACATCCCGCTTTTCTCGAAAAATACCGCGCGCACCGTGCTGAGTGCCGCGCCGGAAGTGCTCGCCGGCGAGATCGCCGCAGCGCGCCGACAGTTCGATCTAGCCATCGCACACGTTGAACAAGCGGTTCGCCTTGAAGACGCCCTGGTGTACACGGAACCAGCGGAATTCAGCGCTCCGCCACGGCTGACCCTGGGCGCTATTCTGCTGGAAGCAGGACGTCCGGCGGAAGCGGAGACTGTGTACTGGGAAGACCTGAGGCGGAATCGCAACAGCGGGTGGGCGCTGTACGGATTGATGCAGGCATTGCGTGCACAGAAGAAGGACGATCAGGCGGCGTTCATCGAGGCACGTTTCACCAAGGCCTGGGCACGTGCCGACGTGAAACTCAGCGGATCCCGCTTCGGACGCCAGTGGAAATGACTCCTCAATTCACCGTGTACTTAATGGCAAAATGATCGTGTCCGATCCCGCGTCGAAAGCAGGCATCGCCAACGTGACTTTTTAGCCCCTCGATGAAATGGCCGCACGCGCAAGCGTGCGGTTCAGATCATCTGCGAGTGACGTGCCTTTCCCTCCTCCCCGTATTTCCTCCTCCCTGTTTGATGCCAATTCGGGTGAACAGAAGCATCCTGATCTGTGCTCACGCCAGCAGAGCGGGAACCGATGTGTACGCCTTTGACTGAACGGATTGAAACCGAAGACTGTCGCAGTGAATCAAGGTGCGCACGGATCGGTACAAATGCTGGAAATTACTTTTAATTAGTTGTCTTAACAGTTGACTCAACAAGGATTTCAGAACTATAGTGAGGCGATGGCATCCACGTAAATAATAAAAACTGATGGAATCGGAACTGAAGGCCCTTGAAGATAAAATTCATCAATTCGTACGGTTGTGCCAGCAACTGCGATCAGAAAATATTCATCTGCGCCAGCAATTGGCGGCAGCGACCAGCGAAAACAAGCGTCTAACGGAAAAGATCAATGCGGCAGCAGATCGCCTGGAAGCGCTGCTCGCACAGTTCCCCAAAGACAATGAATAAATAGCCAGGAATGAAAAGCGGCAAAGCCATGGATGTCAGTATTATGGGCCGGGATTTTCGTATCAACTGCCCGGACGATGAACGTGAAGAATTACTTAAGGCAGTGACTTATCTCGATAAAAAGATGCGCGAAATCAGGGACAGCGGGAAAGTGATCGGCTCCGAACGGGTCGCTATCATGGCCGCGCTTAATATCACGCATGAGTTACTCATCGAGAGGGGTAGAGACAGGTTTGACACAGAAGAATTTAGGCGTAGAATCGACCGCATGCAGGCGATGCTTGATACGGTATTGCCGGAACAAGACAAGCTGTTTTGATCTGAACAATAGATAAAATTTCAGGTCAGCCTGAACAATTTACCGTTTTCGCTATCCCGCGACATCTTGCAGGAGCGAGGAAGGACAAAAGTTGTTCCCTGCGGTGTTCGTTTTAGGCCTATATTCTTTGAACCAACTTTTTGAGAATTGGTTACGAACCATTGTGATGCTGTTGTGCGCGTCCCATGCGGAAGCGCCTGATGCATCCGGCAAGTGACCACCTTGGACCTAAAGGTTCAAGATAATGGCCTGACGGCATTTGCGGGGACTTTGTATCGAAATGCAAAAAAAGCGGCGAAGCCGCTATTTTTGTGCCTGC
>DATJHX010000190.1:0-5531 GCA_035493655.1 Nitrosospira sp. | reverse complement strand
GACAGGCAAATCGCAGCGCTTGGCAGAAGTCCAGGCAGCTCGGATTTTTTCTATGTCGAGGTCGTACTCAGCGCTTTTTGATCGAAATACTAAACTTTTTGCATCGCTAACTCATTAAAGGAAAAACGATGAAATTCAAAGCAAGGCTGGCATCCGGCCTCCTGGCGACCAGCCTCATGATCGGCGGCAATGCGTGGGCCGATAAAACGATACTGAATGTTTCCTATGATCCGACGCGGGAGCTTTATCAGGAGTTTAATGGTGCATTTGCCAAGTACTGGGAGCAAAAAGCCAAGGAGAGGATAACCATCAAGCAATCTCATGGCGGTTCCGGCAAACAGGCACGCTCGGTGATCGACGGTCTTGAAGCGGATGTTGTAACGCTCGCTTTAGCCAATGATATCAATGCAATTTCGGAGAAAGGCAAATTGCTTCCGGCCGATTGGCAAACACGCCTGCCTCAGAACAGCACGCCTTATACCTCGACCATCATATTTTTGGTGCGCAAGGGAAATCCGAAGGGTATTAAAGACTGGAACGATCTCGCGCGGCCAGGCGTAGCCGTGATTACTCCCAATCCGAAAACCTCGGGTGGCGCTCAGTGGAATTACCTGGCGGCCTGGGAGTTTGGAAAACGCTATTTCGGGGAGGCCAAAGCGAAGGAATTCGTTGCCGACATCTATAAGAACGTGCCCGTGCTCGATTCCGGCGCGCGCGCCTCGACCACCACCTTTGTGGAGCGTGGCGTGGGAGATGTCTTCATCTCTTGGGAAAACGAAGCTTTCCTGGCGATAAAGGAATTGGGAGCCGGCAAGTTCGAGATTGTGGTGCCATCACTGAGCATTCTCGCGGAACCGTCGGTTGCGGTAGTGGACAAGGTAGTGGACAAGAAAGGCACACGAGAAGTCGCTGAAGCTTATCTGCAGTACCTCTATTCAGACGAAGGCCAGGAAATCGCAGCAAAGAATTTCTACCGTCCTACCAATGCCAAAGTTGCCGCCAAATACGCGAATAAGTTTCCTTCCATCAAACTGTTCAAGATCGATGAAGCGTTTGGCGGATGGAAGAACGCATATAAAGTCCACTTTGCGGATGGCGGCACCTTCGACCAGATTTACCAGAAGTAATCAGGCAGAGCCCATCATCGGCGCACATCATCAGTGATATGGGGCAGCCTGTAATGATTTTGAAAGGAGTATGAAAATGAGCGCTTCGGTGAAAGAAAGAAAGGATGAATTGACGCGTATTCAAGAGGCAACGGATTACCCTGTTCAACGTTCCCAAGATGGCTGGGTAGTGGGACATTTTTTCAACTGCTGGCTATCGAGCGTCTTTCAGCCGGTCTTCGATGCGGCCGGGGAGACGGTAATCGGGCACGCCGCGTATATCCGTTCCACAACGGATGGCACGAGCGTCCTATCCCCCTGGAGGGTCTTTGCGCTGACCGAGGGAGATGCGCTGCTGGTGCGTTTTGACCGCCTCTGCCGTGCGATTCATGCTCTCAATTATTTCGGCAATGCTTCCCATGGCAATCCTCCGGATGGCAGTCTTTTCGTAACCGTCCAGCCGCGTCTGCTGGAAAGCGTCAAGGATGATCATGGCCGTGCGTTTGAGAGAATACTCAATATCATCGGCGTCGAGACCTCGCGGGTGGTCATCGAAATCCCGACCGAGGTCAATCGCGATTCCCGGTTGCTCAAGCACGTGATCAGCAATTATCGCTCTCGCGGCTATCGGATTGCCGTCAATCACAGCGGTGCCAGCGAGGATTGGATGGCAGAGCTTGCCAGCCTGTATCCCCTGTATCCCGATATTGTCCGGCTGGAGGCTTCGGTTCTCCTGCGCCGCTATGGAACAGGCTCGCTGGTGGATGCGGTGCATCACTTCGGCGCATCGGTACTGGTGCATGAGATCGAAACAACGCAGCAGATGACTGCCGCTACCCAGATGGGAGCCGATTTTCTGCAAGGACGCGCGCTCGGTATGCCGGTACGGGCGGTGGACTCGGTCGTACCAGTGGTTGATGGCCATATACCATCTTCGGGGCACTCCTCCGTGCAGTCCTCGGTACAGGCCGCAGGCTGAAGATGATAAAAATTCTGATTTAGAGGAGTATCTGATTGAGTAATTTTAAACAGCACAGTGTACTTCCCGGATTTAATCTTGCACTTGGGTTTACATTGCTGTACTTGAGCCTGATTGTACTGATCCCGCTGTCGGCTGCGTTTATCCGGACGGCATCCCTTAGCTGGGTGGAATTCTGGAATATGGTCACCACGCCCAGAGTGCTCGCTTCATACCGCCTTACGTTTGGCGCTTCCTTTGCAGCAGCACTGGTCAATGCGGTATTCGGGCTTCTGGTTGCCTGGGTTTTGGTACGTTATCGCTTTCCGGGAAAAAAGCTGGTGGATGCGCTGGTCGATCTTCCATTTGCACTGCCAACCGCGGTGGCGGGCATTGCGTTGACTGCTCTCTATGCCGGAAATGGATGGATCGGTCAGTTTTTTGAGCCATTCGGCATAAAGATCGCATTCACGCCGCTCGGCATCTTCGTTGCACTGACCTTTATCGGCTTGCCTTTTGTGGTACGGACGGTACAGCCGGTGCTCGAAGATATCGAGGCCGAACTGGAGGAAGCCGCAGCAACACTCGGCGCAACCCGCTTTCAGACGTTTTCCCGGGTGATTTTTCCCACACTTTTTCCGGCATTGCTTACAGGTTTCGCGCTTGCTTTTGCACGCGCCATTGGCGAATACGGTTCGGTTATTTTCATCGCCGGCAACATGCCTATGGTGTCGGAAATCACGCCGCTCCTGATCATTACCAAACTTGAACAATATGACTACGCAGGGGCCACGGCACTTGCAGTGGTAATGCTGATTATTTCTTTTGTGATGCTGCTGATCATTAATCTGCTGCAATGGTGGACGCGGCGCCGAAGCGCCTTGACATGAGGGACCACCAGTGAGTACTACCGTTCTGCCTATACCTTCAAGCGCAGGCCCTTCAAACACAAATACCTATGAGCGCTCGACGCAGGAACCCGCTTGGGCGCGCCGAACCTTGATAGGGCTCGCCCTGACATTTTTAACGCTGTTTCTTTTCATTCCCCTGATCTCCGTATTCTATGAAGCACTAAAGAAGGGTATGGACGTATATATCGCAGCGATTACCGATCCGGATGCTGTATCAGCGATTCAGCTTACTTTGACGGCGGCCGCGATTGCGGTGCCGCTCAATCTGATCTTCGGCGTAGCGGCCGCATGGGCGATTGCCAAATTCGAATTCCGCGGCAAGAACCTGCTGATTACGCTCATCGACCTGCCGTTTTCGGTCTCGCCAGTGGTATCGGGATTGATCTACGTGCTGATTTTCGGCTTGCAAGGCTGGCTGGGCCCATGGCTGGCGGAACATGACATCAAAGTCATTTTCGCAGTGCCCGGCATCGTGCTCGCCACGCTATTTGTGACAGTTCCTTTTATTGCGCGCGAGTTGATACCGTTGATGCAGGCGCAAGGTACCGAGGAGGAGGAAGCAGCTGTGGTACTGGGCGCGAACGGCTGGCAGACTTTTTTCCATGTGACTCTGCCGAACGTCAAATGGGGATTGCTCTATGGCGTGATTCTTTGCAACGCACGCGCGATGGGGGAATTTGGCGCGGTATCGGTTGTCTCCGGACACATCCGCGGTAGCACGAACACCTTGCCGCTTCACGTGGAGATTCTCTACAACGAATACAACTTTGCGGCGGCATTTGCCGTGGCATCACTGCTGGCGCTGCTGGCCCTGGTAACACTGGCATTGAAAACAATCGTGGAATCAAAAACCCGAAAACAAGGAAGCCGAGGAGCATAAGAATGAGCATAGAGGTTCGTAATCTTTCCAAACAATTCGGGACTTTTGCCGCTCTGCGCGACGTCAGCCTGGAAGTAAAGTCGGGCGAACTGCTTGCGCTGCTGGGCCCTTCAGGGTCCGGGAAAACGACGCTGCTGCGCGTGATTGCCGGACTGGAAGCCGCGGATACCGGTCAGGTGCTGTTCCAGGGTGAAGACGCGACGGACCAGCACGTGCGTGAGCGCCAGGTGGGTTTCGTTTTCCAGCACTACGCGCTCTTCAGGAATATGACCATCTTCGAGAACGTTGCGTTCGGCCTGCGCGTACGCCCGAGGAAATTCCGTCCGGCTGAATCAGAGATCCGCAGCCGCGTTCATGAATTGCTGAGGCTCGTGCAGCTTGACTGGCTGGCCGACCGCTATCCCCATCAACTTTCAGGAGGACAGCGCCAGAGGATCGCCCTGGCGCGGGCACTGGCGGTGGAACCAAAAGTATTGCTGCTGGATGAGCCGTTCGGAGCGCTCGATGCAAAGGTGCGCAAGGAGTTGCGCTCATGGTTGCGCCGGCTTCATGATGAGATGCACATTACCAGCGTGTTCGTGACGCATGATCAGGAAGAGGCACTGGAGGTTGCGGACCGGGTGGTGGTTATGAACGAAGGCCGCATCGAGCAGATCGGGACGCCGGATGAGGTATACGAGCGCCCGGCGAGCCCCTTCGTTTATGAATTCCTTGGCAAGGTGAACCTGTTCCATGGACGCCTCCACCGCGGACGGGCGTGGATAGGCGGAATTGAAGTCGATGCACCCGAGCATACGGAAGCCGAGGAACTCTCAGCCGTGGCCTATGTGCGGCCTCACGATATCCATGTGGACCGGGTCGACAAGGGTATTAATGGCGATGGCGCCATTGCGGCACGCGTATCGCACATTCTCTCGGTTGGCCCGGTAGTGCGTCTTGAGTTGATGCGCGACGACAGCGCAGACAAGGAACTGATCCAGGTCGAAATCAGCAAGGAGCGCTTTCGTGAATTGAAGTTGACGCGGGGCGATCAAGTTTTCATTAAACCTGCCCGCTTCGATCTCTTTCCGGCTCAGATACATTGAGACTGATACGCAGCTACTCAACGACTTCCAGAATGCCCTCCATCCCGTGTTCCCTGTGGCTCTTGAAAAAGAGCAGCTTCTTTGGACAATAGAAAGCATACCTGCCGGGCGCGCTTGGGGTGAAGGTGAATGTTTGAGACTCCCAGCTCAGGTCTTCATCGATCGAGACATTCGCTTCGGGCGCCTTGAGCACCAGGCGGTGAGGAACGATCCCCCGCTCCACGCGAACCACGAACCTTACGGGCACATTGACTTGGACGATGATATGGCTGGGCCTGAAAAAATAGTCGCCTGCCAGGATGTTCACCTGTTGCACGCCATCAGCGTCCATCACTGCGCGATACGGTTTATCGTCCGGCTGCGCGCCCAGCTTTCCCGCCACACAGCAGACAGTCAACGTAAGTAATAGGAGGGATAAAAACCGGAGGGATAAAAATCGCAGCGATTTCATGATGATTTCCTCACCATTTGTTCCCCGAATTCCGGACTACACCGTAGGATCGCTTGGTCACACAGATTGCCAGATTGGGGTTGAGGAGAGCAAGCTATCATACTGTACCGTATAAGGGTACTTCTTATTGCTATACAGCT
>DATJHX010000189.1:0-4186 GCA_035493655.1 Nitrosospira sp. | reverse complement strand
GATCTGGTAAATATCCATATTCCCGTCACGTAGCAACTTTTCAAGGACGACTCTCATGCAAATGCGCGCCACCGCTCTACGCCAAGAAGTAGAAGCCGAAGAAGTATTCGACACCCATCCCGAAGTCCGTCTGGATTTTACCCATGTCCAGGCAGCCCTGAAAAAAGGCTACACCAGACCATTCCTGCTCGTAGACAGCAACATCGTCCGCGACAAGGCCCGCCGTTTTAAAGCTGCAATGCCACGGGTTCGTCCCCATTACGCAGTCAAGGCAAATCCGGACCCCCGCGTACTCAGGACTTTGATCGAGGAACACGTCGGGTTCGAAATTGCTTCAATTTCCGAACTGGATTTATTGCTCGGCCTCGGAGTGCCGGCTACCGAGATCTATTACAGCAATCCGATCAAATCGCGGGCGTATCTTGAATACGCGGCGTCAAAAGGTGTGGAGTGGTATGTGCTGGACAGCGTGGAGGAGCTGCGCAAAATTATCAGCGTCAAGCCCGATGCAAAGATGTATCTACGCATCGATACGCCGAACATTGGCAGCGATTGGCCGCTGGCCGGGAAATTCGGGACGCATGCGGCTGAGATCAAAGACGTTGTCAATGAGGCGGCAAAGCTTGGGGCCGATCTTGCGGGGGTTACATTTCATGTGGGGTCGCAGTGCCGCAATCCTCAGAACTGGAGAGTGGGCATCGAACGGGCTAAAAAGGTGTTTGCGGACATGCGCCATGTGGGTCTGACCCCGCGCTTGCTGAATATTGGCGGGGGCTATCCAGTGCGTCACGTGAAGCCCATCCCGTCGATAGAAATAATAGGAGAAGTGGTAAACGAAGCGATTGCGCATTTGTCGGATGACATTCGCATTATGGCCGAGCCAGGACGTTATCTCGTATCTGACGCTGCCTACTTCGTCTGCCGGGTAGAGGGTACAGCCACCCGAAACGGCAAACGCTGGATGTATTGGGACGCAGGTGTATTCGGCGGGTTGATCGAAGTTACCGAGGGTCTCCGCTATGAGATTCTATCGGACCGCAAGGGTACGAATATACAGTGGGCCATTGCCGGTCCAACCTGCGATTCGGTCGATATCCTCATGCGCGACGAGATGCTCCCCGAAGATATGCAGGAAGGCGATTTTATCTACATACCCAACGCCGGGGCATATACCACCGCTTATGCGAGCAATTTCAACGGTTTTCCGCTACCGGACGTAGTGGTATTGTAAAAGAGCCCGTATAAAGAAGAGTCGCAGACGGTGGGAAACATGGCGGGACAAGGAATTGTTCCGCTATGTTCATTCCCCAGATTTATTCCCGAAGTTCATTCCCCTCATGTCATTTTTTTACTGGACCGGTCTTACGGTCGAGCACCACAAAATGATATTCCAGCCCGCTATCATCCATATGTTTCTCGCGTGAGACTTCAATCCATTCATCCTGATTGAATTCCGGAAACAGTACGTCCCCCTCGAAATCCCTCTGAATCTCGGTAATATACAGCCTGTCACACATCGGTAAGGCCTGACGGAATATTTCCGCGCCGCCGATTACAAAGTTTTCCCTCTCCATGCCTGCTGACTCTGCCACATGCTCAGGCATATCGCTGGAACAGGCTTCCAGTGCTTCAGTGATCGAATTCACGACAATCGCACCCTTAACCGTATAACCCGGCTGGCGCGTGACAATAATGCAGGTGCGCCCGGGCAGCGGTCTGCCAATCGATTCAAACGTTTTACGTCCCATGATAATGGGATGGCCCATGGTGAGCGCCTTGAAGCGCTTCAGATCAGGGGGCAGCCGCCAGGGCAATTGGTTGTTCCTGCCTATGACGCGGTTCCGCGCCATTGCCACCAGAGCGGAGAGACGCGGCTTCATACTGCGATCGGCGCCTTGATGGCGGGGTGCGGGTCGTAACCTTCCAGGGTAAAGTCTTCGTACCTGAAATCAAAAATATTATGGATTGCAGGATTCAACTTCATTACCGGGAGCTTTCTCGGTTCCCGGCTTAATTGCTCACGTGCCTGGGCAAGATGGTTGAGGTAAAGGTGAGCATCCCCGAAGGTATGCACGAACTCCCCTGGCTTTAAGTTGCAGCTTTGGGCTACCATAAGGGTCAGCAGCGCATAGGAGGCGATATTAAACGGTACACCCAGGAAAATATCGGCGCTGCGCTGATAAAGCTGGCAGGAAAGCTTGCCATCGGCAACATAGAATTGAAAAAGAGCGTGGCACGGCGGTAATTTCATCTGGTGCAATTCACCGACATTCCAGGATGACACGACGATGCGGCGCGAGTCAGGAGTATCCCTGATCTGCTCGATGACCTGCGCGATCTGATCGATATGCTCGCCGCCCGTGCCGTCCCAGGAACGCCACTGGTGTCCGTAAATCGGACCCAGCTCGCCATTTTCATCAGCCCATTCATCCCAGATTGAAACGCCGTGCTCGTTGAGAAAGTTGATGTTGGTGTCGCCTCGCAGAAACCACAGCAGTTCATAAATGATGGACTTCAAGTGGCATTTTTTGGTCGTGACGAGCGGAAAACCTTCAGACAGATCAAACCGGATCTGGTGGCCAAATATGGAAAGCGTCCCCGTACCGGTGCGGTCGGATTTTTTATGTCCATGTTCAAGGACATGCCGCATGAGTTCGAGATATTGGCGCATGGTGATCAATTGCAGGGGCTGCCGCGCAGCCGGAAGGAGAAATGGCCTATACTTACCGCACCTTCTTACCCACTTTCTTAACTTTAGGGAATCATTAAATGCTCGCAACGCTTATACAGCATGCGTCGCTGCTTACAGAGTCTACCACAGCTAAGGCTAGGCATATTCTGGCTGTGCTACCCAAGCTGGACAAGTTGCCGGATAAGGTTCCGGATAAGCCCGACGTTTTCGGTAGAGATATCCTGGAAGCCATCTTGATACGGCGCAAAATGCAACCCGGCGAAATCAGCAACGTGCCGGTAGCCGGCAACCTTGAAAATGGCGCCTTATGTGTCTGGGCAATGATCGACACTGGCAAATCCGCATACGATCAGCAAACAGCCATGCGAAAAGCGGTACAGCTGCTGCTGGAGGAAAGGCCTGCCGAAATTCATCTTACCGTTTCTGGGGATGATGCGGAAAGGCGTGCCCTTGCACAGTTGGCTATATATGTTGTCTGGGTTAACGGGGCGCGGTTGCCGTCGCGGAAAACCGATGGGAAAAGCACCGAAGCAAAACCGCTTGCTCACATTGTGCTGCATGGCTATGACGAAGCGGACAGCTTTACGCTGCTAAAGGCCAAGGCGGAAGGTAATCTGCTGAGCAGGGAACTTACCGTGTTGCCTCCCAACGAGCTCACGCCATCGCTGTACCGCAAACATATCCACAAGCTTGCGGATAAGGAAGGCTGGAAATATACCGAGTTCGATCTTGATGCTCTGCGTAAAATGGGGGCGGGTGCATTTGTTGCCGTTGCCCAGGGCAGCGACCCGGAAGACGCCGCCATCGTGCATTTGCGGCGGCACGTTGAAAATGCGACTAAAACCATAGCACTGGTTGGCAAAGGCATCTGCTTTGATACAGGCGGGCATAACCTGAAACCCGCTCGTCATATGCACGGGATGAACGAGGATATGAATGGTTCGGCCGTTGCACTGGGCCTGCTTACGGCGGTGACACATGCCAACCTGCCAATAAATATCGATTGCTGGCTCGCCATTGCTCAAAATCTCATTAGTCCATATGCATATAAGCAAAATGATGTCATCACTGCATTAAATGGAACCACTATTGAGATTATTCATACCGATGCCGAAGGACGAATGGTACTGGCGGATACCCTGACCCTGGCCGCACGGGAGAGGCCGGATGCGATGATAGATTTCGCAACATTGACAGGAAGCATGCATACAGCGCTCGGATCGCGTTACAGCGGCATTTTCAGCAACCGGGATGATTTGGTGCAAAAGGCGCTGGCTGCAGGGAAGTTCAGTGGCGAGCGAGTTTGGCCATTTCCTTCCGATGCCGACTATGATGTGGAGCTGGACAGCAAAATTGCCGACGTCAAGCAGTGCACGCTTGAGGGTGAAGCCGACCACATTCTCGCCGCACGATTTCTTGATCGGTTCGTGGACAACTTACCCTGGTTGCACATGGATCTTTCCGCGAGCAATAACAAAGGCGGGCTGGGCGCTG
>DATJHX010000188.1:0-11009 GCA_035493655.1 Nitrosospira sp. | reverse complement strand
CTGATAAAAACCATCGACAGCCTTCTGCCTCACCAAAGTAATGCCCGGGATCACGCCGCATTATCAGGCCTGAAAAAGGAACTGCAGGAAATCCTGACGGAACTCGATGAGCGGCCAGAGCCCAGCCGGAAGGCTTTCATTGAAAAAATCCAGAACGCACTGCTCGGCACCTTACCGCCGTTGATGAAAGAATTATCAACCAGTCTAGAAGCCGGGGAAATCACTCTTGCCGACCTGCCACCCGAGATCAAGGATCGTTGGTTAAGCAAGGACGGATGGTATCGCATCCAGATTTTTCCGAAAAAGGACATGAACGACCTGGGCAACCTGAAGGAATTCATTACCGAAGTACAATCGATCGCGCCTGAAACAACCGGCCTGCCGATAATATATTGGGAATCGATGAAGGAGGTCGTGGAGGCATTCCAGCAGGCGATCGTCATTGCCGTGGTTGCCATCACGGTGGTTTTGCTCGCTATCCGGCGCAATATCCTGGATACAGTGCTGGTGATGTCCACACTCATCCTTGCAGGGCTCTTTACCATGGCCTGCACGGTCCTCACCGGCACGCCCATCAATTTTGCCAATATCATCGCCCTGCCGCTGTTATTGGGGCTGGGCGTGGACAACGGCATCCACATGCTCGTCAAACTGCGCGAGTCGCTTTCCTGCTCCGAAGACCAGGATATTTACGGGTCCAGCACCGCCAGAGCGATATTTTTTGGCGCCCTTACGACCTCATCCAGCTTTGGCGGACTGGCCTTCTCCCCGCACGCCGGTATCTCCAGTATGGGCCTGATCATCACCATAGGCATATTCTGGATCATGGTTTGCACGTTTATCATTCTGCCAGCGCTGAGTAAGCTGGTATTAAGCCATAAGGAAGGTAATCAGACTTGATTCTGAAACAATCATAGTGAAACGCTGGTGTCAAGTTTGAAGTGCAACAGCAAACTGGTGATCAGGCTTGCGGGCTGCCGCCGGATTTTTTCTGTTCGAGCGCCAGCAATTGCGCGAACACTTCGCCCGGGGTTTGGTAACCGAGGATTCGGCGGGGATGGTCATTGAGTGCATTGGCAATCGCATTGAGCTGGCCTTGCGTGACGGCGGTGAGGTCGCTGCCTTTCGGCAGATATTCGCGGATCAAGCCATTGGCATTTTCATTGCTGCCGCGCTGCCAGGGGCTGTATGGATCGGCAAAGTAAATCTTGATTTCGGTCTGCTCGGCCAGCTCGCGATGGCGCGCCATTTCGCTGCCGCGGTCATAGGTCATGGTCTTGCGCAACGCGGGAACGACTTGCTGCAGCACGCAGCCGAAGCCGTTCAAGGCCGACAGCGAAGAGCAATTCGCCATTCGGGCCAACAGCACAAAGCGGCTGGTGCGCTCGACCAGCGTGCCGACCGCGGAACGATTGCGCGCCCCTTTGAGGAAATCCCCTTCCCAGTGGCCAGGGATCAGGCGATTCGTCACCTCGGGCGGCCGCACGTGGATCAGCACATCGTCCGAAACGAACCCGGATTGCTTGCGATTGGCGCCGCGGGACCGCGGCCAGCGATGGACATGTCCCTGGCGCATATAGCCGATCAGCTCCCGCCGCAGCTCGCCGCGTGGCAACGCATACAGGGCGGTGTAAATGGTTTCGTGACTCACATTCCAAGCATAGCAGTTCGCATATTCCCGCTTGAGCCGCCCAGAAATCTGATCGGGAGACAGGCCGCGGCGCAACTCGCTGCGCACATGGGAAAACAGTTCGCTACGCAGGTCCAGCTTGCGCCGGCGCCGGCGGGTAAAGCGCGCCAAATGGGCCCGTGCGGCGGCACGCGTCGCCTCGTAGGGCAGTTGGGCGCAACCGGGCATGCGCTTGTGCCGGTTGATTTCCCGGGCAATGGTTGACGGCTCCCGATGGAGTTCGCGGGCAATTGCCTGCGAACTCCATCCATCCTTCACCCGTAACATGATGCAAGCACGCTCAGTACTGTTCAAGTGGTCGTATTGTCGTCCCATGCAACTTCTCCCCAGAAAAATAGGATAGTGTTGCACTTGATTTTAGAATCCAAGAACAATCAAGGAATCGATGGGGTCAGACTCGTTTGATTCCTTCTTGCGGATGATCGAAAGTAAAGAGTATTAAATAGCGCCAAACACAACCATTTTTTGGTATTTAACGGTATCAATCGACTCTGACCCTATTGATTTCTTATTGATTTCTCTATTGATTTCTTATCTGCCCTTCAACTTCGCAAAAGCCGCAGCCATTGCAGTATTGGCCTCGGGTTCCCGTTTCTGCTTTTGATTTGATTGTTGTCTGGATGAAGCACGCTCCCGGTCGCTCCCCTGCCCACCCTTACTCACGCTTTTCTCTAGCGGCGGTGCGCTATCGGCCAACCTCATGGTCAGCGCAATCCTTTTTCGCTTCTCATCGATTTCCAGCACTTTGACTTTGACGATCTGCCCCGCCTTGACTACGGCATGCGGGTCTTTCACGAACCTGTCGGCAAGAGCGGAGATGTGCACCAGCCCATCCTGGTGTACGCCGATATCGACGAATGCCCCGAATGCAGCGACGTTGGTGACCACGCCTTCCAGCATCATGCCGGCACGCAGATCGGCGATTTCGTTCACCCCCTCCTTGAACGAGGCAGTGGTGAATTCCGGACGCGGATCGCGGCCCGGTTTCTCCAGTTCGCTCAGGATATCAGTTATCGTCGGCAAGCCGAATTTCTCATTCACATACTTTGCTGGATCGAGCGACTTCAGCAGCTTGTCGTTACCGATGACGGCTTTGATGTCCTGCTTGATGTCGGCGAGTATCCTTTCGATCACTGGGTAAGATTCGGGATGCACGGCGGAGGCATCCAATGGGTTTTCGCCATTCTGGATACGCAGGAAGCCTGCTGCCTGCTCGAAGGTTTTTTCACCCAGACGCGGGACCTGGCGCAAGGCCGCGCGCGATGTAAACATGCCTTTGCTTTCGCGATAAGCGACGATGCTGTGCGCTGTTACACTGCTAAGCCCGGAAACCCGCTCCAGCAAAGGCTGTGAGGCTGTGTTGACATCCACGCCCACTGCGTTGACGCAATCCTCGACCACAGCATCGAGCGAGCGCGCCAGTTGAGTTTGCGCGACGTCATGCTGATACTGGCCCACGCCGATCGACTTGGGCTCGATCTTCACCAGTTCCGCCAACGGGTCCTGCAAACGACGCGCAATGGAAACGGCGCCACGCAGCGACACATCCATATTCGGCAGTTCTCGTGAAGCGAACTCTGAAGCCGAGTAGACCGAAGCGCCTGCTTCCGATACCACTAACGAGGTCAGCCTGAGCTCGGGCCGCTGTCTGATCAGGTCCTTCGCCAGCTTGTCGGTTTCCCGCGATGCGGTACCATTGCCGATAGCGACCAGAGACACTCCATATCTTTCGGCCAGCTTTCCTAAAGCATGCAGCGATCCGTCCCAATCGTTTCTCGGCTGATGAGGATAGATCGTGGCTGTCTCCATGACTTTACCGGTTTCATCGACCACCGCGACCTTCACCCCGGTGCGCAGGCCGGGATCGAGTCCGATGGTGACGCGCGGTCCGGCGGGCGCAGCCAACAGCAGAGCCTTCAGGTTACGCGCAAAAACATTGATCGCCTCCGCCTCGGCGCGCTTGCGCAGTCCGCTCATCAGTTCGGTTTCCAGATGCAGGAAAATTTTCACGCGCCAGGCCCAGCGAACCGTATCATCCAGCCATCCGTCCGCCGGCCGGTTCTTGTTGCGGATGCCGAAGTGTGCGCCAATATGCGTCTCGCATGGGTTGTGCGGTGCATCCCACTTCGGCTTTTCCGCTTCCGAATCCAGACGTAGCGAGACAGTCAGCATTTCTTCGCGGCGGCCGCGGAACAAGGCTAAGGCGCGATGGGAAGGAATGGTCTCGATCTTTTCGGAATAATCGAAGTAATCGGCATACTTGGCGCCGGCATCCTCCTTGCCTTCCATTATCTTCGACTCCACCACGCCATGGTTCACCAGATATTCGCGCAGCCACTGAAGCAATGCGGCATCTTCGGCAAAGCGCTCCATCAGGATATGGCGCGCGCCCTCGAGCGCTGCCTTGGCGTCTTCCACGCCGGGATTGTCGCCCTGATCGCTGGTAAATGCTGGCTTCAGGTATTTGCTGGCTTCTTCCTCGGGCTGCAGCATCGGGTTTGTCAACAGTGCATCCGCCAGAGGTTCCAGCCCGGCCTCCCGCGCGATCTGCGCCTTGGTACGGCGCTTCTTCTTGAAAGGCAGATACAGATCTTCGAGTCGCGTCTTGTCTTCCGCATCGGTCAGTGCAGCGAGCAGCACCGGGGTCATCTTGCCCTGCTCCTGGACGGAAGCAATGACCGTGGCGCGCCGGTCTTCCAGTTCTCGCAGATAGCCCAACCGCTCTTCCAGCAGACGCAACTGCACATCGTCCAGCCCACCTGTCGCTTCCTTGCGATAACGTGCAATGAACGGCACAGTTGCGCCTTCATCGAGCAAGGCGATAGCAGCGGCTACCTGCGCAGGCTTGGCAGCGATTTCAAGGGAAATACGGTGTTCGATGGATGGCAGCATTGGCGGACAAATTCGGGAATGAAAAAAGCCGGACGACTTTGCCGCGCGGCCCGCAATTATCCTATTTGATCACGCGATTGCCAACCCAACTGGAGACAAAAATCAAGATAATCAATGGGGTCAGACTCGATTGATTCTTTTGCAATAGTTGAGAGCGTCAAATACAGCCAGCTTTGCCAGTTGATGAAAATCAATCGAGTCTGACCCCATTGATTTTAACATTTGTTTAGAGCCTTACTTCTTCTTCGCCTCGTTTTTAGCGTTTTCGCGCATTTTTTGATCCAGCTTATTCATCTGCTTCGCCGTAAGCACGCCCTCCAGGCTGGCCCGGGTGTCCTGCTGTACAACTTGCAGTTTCTGCCTCTCCTCATTGAAGATGGCTTCGACCTTGTTTCTTTCTATCTCAAAAATAGCCCCGACTTTTGATCTTTGCTCGGCACTGAGGCCAAGTTCCTTGCTCATGCGATCAAGTCCCTTCTTGCTATCAGATGATGCTGCATCTTTTTGCTGGGCATGGCCGGCGGTAGGACCGAAAAGAAGGCCGAAAGCCAATAGAATACTTGTCAGTGTCTTGTTCATTATGATTCCTTGAATCAGCGCGCCCGTCCGCTCGGAGAAAGCAAGGCTATGGCATGAAGCGGATGAATCCGGGTGCTTTCCTGACGAAAGCACCCGGATTCATCCAATAACAAAAAAGCAGGACCGAAGGAACAGTTGCTCCCACGCGAACCGCTCCTGGGGATGTTTAGAACAGACCCGAAATGGAGCGCGTCAAGCCATTCGTCAAATCGGTAGCTGCTTCTTCATACTGTAAATTAACCTTATTAGCGGTGCTGACGACACGCGTACGGTACTTGTTCATATTGCTGACCTTGGTGGACGTCTGTCTCATTGCTCCACCTATTCCCTGCTTGGCATCCTGCTGATTATCCTGGCGTACGATAACGCCCGCTTCGGCCCGCTCCGCAATCTCGACATCGGTAACAGCCATGTACGTTACGTCTTTCACCGCGGCGCTCGCGACTGTATCCGCCAGTCCTAAAGCCGCAACGCCAGCCAGCCCGCCAATCCCGGCAGCGCCCCAGCCATTTATCGCTGCCCCCGTTGCAGCCCCTATGGCTGCCCCCGCGGCCGCGCTACCGACGGCCCCGTAAGCACCGCCGTAGCCCGCGCCAAGGGCTGCCTGTGCGGCTGTTGGGCTTGCCTTGTCCACGCTCAACACATTCACCTGGAGCCAGTAATGAGCCTTTTTGGGATCGGGCGTAATGATATAGCCTTTTCCTTCGAGCACTCTTGCAACGGGTCCGGCGATATCAAAATTAGATTTGTCGGATGTGTTTCTTACATTGAGATAAACAATCCTCCGGTCAGGCTCAACGGGATCGAGGAAAATCGTATCGCTCATTTTGGTTTGAACGTCCAGATCCTTTTTTGCAATCGATGTGTGAACCGCGGCACAACCGCTCAATATCACTGAAAATGCTATGGCGGCCACCAGCGCCATAGCATGTTTACCTTCTATGTAACTCATATTGTCCCCTGTTGTTATTAATGACTAAACGGATTTTGGCGGAGGTGGTAAAAGGTACCTCCAGGAAAAAAGTTTTGCTTCTTGTTGCTTTTATTGTTATCCGAATGCAGTCTTGCTCACCGCAACCGCTCTTTTTACCACCACCAACCTCCATAGAAGGGATTATAAAGTCCCCCTCCATAATAGCCACCGTAGTACGGCCGGGCATATGCACCGTAAGAGCCGAATCCACCCAGAAATGGGATGTTAGGCGCGGCATGGCTCGATGATCTGGTTGGGGTCCCTCTGTCCGTCGCCTCCTTGAGTGCAGACGCCAGCGCTGCATTATCGGGAACGCTGAAAGGTTTTGAAATCGTTTCCTGGTTGAACCGTCTCTGAATCTCTTCCAGATTTGGGTCCGCCCATGCGGCAGTGCTACTCAAGAAAAAATACAAGGAGAAAAATGGCAAACTCCCGCAGAGAACATTTTTATTGCGAGCGAACATTTAAACCCCCCACGGCATTAAAAACAAAACTAACAGAATCAGGCTCAAACCCGATTGATTTTCGTTCACGGCAGAAATGCGCCAACTCATCCTGCGCCGCCAATCTTCCACCGTTTACCACTCATCGGTTACTGCTTCTTCACTGCGCAGTCCTCAAATGTCCAGCCGCCTCGCCTTCCAGTATGCGGATCTCCAGTAGCTTTCGTTCAGGCCGGAGATAACAACGCCCAGCTTGGTTGATGCATGCAGAAACCTCCCGTCCTCCAGATAGACCCCTACGTGCCTGAGCGTTCTGCCCGTCTTGAAAAATACGAGGTCGCCCGCCTGCAACCGGTCTTTATCCACATCTGCCCCCAACTCCGCCTGTAGTTCGCTCGATCGCGGCAGGGTTATGCTCAGCCTGGATTTGAAGGTCATATGAACGAAGCCGGAGCAATCGACGCCGTCCTTGCTCAACCCTCCGATCTGGTATCGTGTTCCCTTCCATTCATCATATTGTGCGTAAAGAGCATCCTTCACCGACTCGGGATCGCTCAAGTCGACAAGGCTCCCTGCATACGTACCTATATGGGAGCCGCTTCCTGTCACGTAGCCAGTCCTTACCGTGCTCCTGTCCGGCACGCTGGAACATCCCGCAAGAAGGATTGAAATAACCAGGATTCCGGCAAACCAGAGGTTATTTTTCATGAAGTTTTTTTTGGAGAAATGGTTTTTATTATTCGTTATAGCAGAGCGATACAGCATTTGCCGCAAAACTGACGGAACAGGCTGAAGAATTGAACAGCAACAAACTGACTGCTCCAGGCGTTTTTCTAAACTTGTTGCCCAAGGTCGTGCAGATTCTCGCCCGAACATATCGGAGAGCGACTAGAAATCGTTCAGGCACACCTTCTGCCCGGCTCGCCAGCGAAACTTGATCCTAACAGAATTGTAAATGCAATACTCATACACAGCAATACAAAGTCGGGAATCATGAGCTTATCAACTGGATAACTCTACTCATGCAAGAACCCTGCGTCCAGAAAGCGGCCACGCTGAAACCGATAGGCCGGGCTCTACCCGGCAGTTTTGCTGCGCCACGCATCCCCAGACCTACCACTAACGCTTGAACTCCGGGGATGCCCCTAGGCAGACATATCATACTTACCCAACGAAAACGCCCATGCATCATTTGAATGCATGGGCGCTAACGAATAACTGGAGCTACAGCCAGAGCTATTTATCGCGACTTTATTACATTACGTCATAGTATCGTTCCTGTCAGTACTGAACCCCTTGACTCCGGGTCCTTGCCTGGTTTTTCGTCATACTACTCCAGCAATATTCCACTATCAGATGAGCTTACTTCCTGGCACGCTTCAGATGAACAATCGGGCGTTGCCTTCCTCTTGTCGCTTTTTGACTGGCCGGTGAGCGCATCGGGATTCGGTTCTCCCGCCCATGCGGTGGGTAAGGAAAAGCTCGCAGCTACGAACAGTGTTAAAAACAGCGAACTTGCGGTTTTCATTTGAATCTCCTTGATCAGGTGAGTTCGATAAAGATAAATGGCCTGCACGTATATTGGACAGCTTTAGGTGCCGAATAGTCCCGAACATTTAAATTCTGTCTATGATGTCCAGTCTATGATGTCCATGCTGGCCGCCACAATTTCTTTATACCACAAAAGACCATTCTTGTAAAGTGGTTATATGGATGGGAATGAATAAGAGAACGTTTAAGGACGGGACGACGCAGGGTTTGGGCGGGGTCGCTTGAGGCTGGAACACAGCATGAAGGCGTCTTTTGGGGCGTCCTGCCCTTATTTTGCAAAGGCTGCTGGACTGGTCGATCGGAAATTGCTACATCAATAAATCTTGGGTCAGGCTGTATGCGACGTTAGCTTTAATAATGCCGCACTGAGTCCACCTACCTTCTAAAACTCAGCTTATGACTTCTGAAAGTCATATATAGAGCCCAACGATAGAATATTTGTGAGCTCATCCAATGCGGTTCGGTTCTCGTGCAATAAGGATGGGTCCGCCAGATCTTGCGGCATGATGCGTTCACGATAATTTCTTACGACCCATGCTTTGAGTTCCTCGTAAAGATCCTGGTCGAGAATGACTCTGCTGTCGCGCCTGACTGACTCGAATTCCACCTCGGTAAGGACCACACGAAGCCGAAGACAGGCAGGTCCACCGCCATTCCTCATGCTCTGGCGCAAGTTGACGTATTCGACCCCAATGATCGGGTTGGCCGTGTCATCGGCAATGTGCTTTAGAAATGCCCATGCCGAAGCAGACTCCTGACATTCCGAAGGAGCAAGAAGCATCATTTCCCCATTGGAAAGGCTGATTAACTGGCTGTTGAACAGATATGTGCTTACTGCCTCTGCAAGTCCGATATCCGATTCGCTGGCTCTGATAAGATGGATGGGGTAACCGCAGGCCTCGGTAATTCTCGCCTCGGTTTCGTGCCAGTTCAGGAACGCCGCCTCGTGATAGAGCAGAACGTTGCAATTCGCTACGGCAAGCACGTCATTATGAAAAGCACCGGCATCGATGGCAGCGGGATTCTGCTGCACAAACAATTTTTTTCCGGATTTTATTTGATGAAGCCGCGCGATCGCTTCGCTTGCTTCCAGCGATTGCCGCGCGGGAAACTTCAGCGGCTTTTCCAACCCTGGGTTGGCGGAGCGTCCGAACACAAAAACTTCCAGACCGGTATCACCATGCTTCGAGCACAGCCGCATGTGATTGGCCGCACCCTCATCCGCACAATACAAGTTCGATGGAAGAGGTTCATGATGCTCGAAATATTCGGCGTCGCCAAACACGCGCCTCAAGATGACCGAAGTGACCGGCGGCTCAATGCTGCGGTGAAATTGAGACGGAAGGTTGGCTGCGGTTATATGAACTTTGCCGTCTTCCGTATCGGCGCTTGGGGAAACCGTGGCAGCGTTTGCAACCCACATGCTCGATGCCGAGCAGCAGGCTCGCACCAACCCAGGCGCCATAGCAGCCGCCTGGCGGATAACCGAGATATCATTCCCCGAAAAGCCCAGCTTGCGGAGCACGCCAACCGCAGGCCGATCTTGCGGCGGCAATACGCCTTGCCTGATGCCCAGACCGGACAAGCGCTTCATTTTCGCGAGCCCCTGGAGAGCGGCTTCGCGTGGATTCGAGCTGGTTAGCGCGTTCTCTGCCGCCGCAATATTCCCGATTGCAAGCCCACCATAATTATGCGTGGGACCGACCAGGCCGTCGAAATTGACCTCATATGCTTTCACTTCAATCAATTATTCAATTATTAACCGCCCGAATCATACGAGGTTTGGGAAAAGGGAAACTTATTTAGTTGCTTGCCGGCAAAAAATCGCGGACTTACGCCGGGGGAAGATCCTGCTCCTGCTCCATGGTTTTATGGGGAGGAGGAACTGCCGTAGCCGCTGCCATTTCAAGCCGGCGGGCTTTCTTCTCCAGGCCTGCAACCACCAGCTTCTGTATGCGCTTGTGCGGAAGCGCCTCGCCCGCTGCCCATCGGGAAACGGTTGATGGGGCAAATTCGAATTCATCCGCAATGGCGCGTTTCGAGATCCCCGCAATATCGCCATGCTCTACCAACCATGAAAATTCCAGTGGGTCGCCCTTCCACTCCGCACAATACCGTCTGTATTGCTCTATGGTTACCACGATTTATCCAATGTCCTCCTCAATTCATTGCTGGTTGCAAATCTTACCATATGAATTTCCATTTCCGTCAAGCTATTACTGTTGGATATGCAACATATGGAAGAGAACGGCGCAGGTATTGAATTTGAGTGAATTGCCCCGATATTGGGGCTACGCCTGAGGATAGCTACTTATGAGGATAGCCACACCGGATAAAGGAGGCGAGAACAGGATGGGTAGGACGGGTGCCGTGAATGGCAAATTGCTGAATGATGGCCTTCGACCGACAGGAGCGCACATATGGTGACAACTACCCACGCAACGATCCGCGCCGCAGGTGTGAGCGATATCCCTCGCATTCTGGCCGTGTATGGCGAGGCGATCAGGAATCTTCCGCTGGCCGAATCGGCAAATCTGCTGTCGCGTCCCTATAACGAGTTTAAAGCCGCTGTCGAGAATGGGCTGTTTTTCATTGTAGAGAATGCAGCGGGTGACTTCATGGCTGGTGCGGGCGCATTCGATCTCGACGATCCAGCCGCCAAAGAGCTTGGGATGTGTTATGTAAGGAAAGAATGGAGGGGCTTTGGACTGCAAACACTTCTATTGAATATCAGGGTTTGCGCCGCGAGCCTCGGTCAGGTTCCGGATGCCGGCGCGGTTGCCGGTACAAACAAAGGCTATGCGACACTCATAACCGGGATAAAGCCGGCGAATGAACGCTCTGCCGCAAATACGATAGATCTCGGATTTCAACCGCTAGC
>DATJHX010000187.1:0-4850 GCA_035493655.1 Nitrosospira sp. | reverse complement strand
ATCTCCGATTTCCCGAATGATCTCCGGGTCTTCTTCCGGCATATTTCCTGAAGGATTGAAAGAACCGATAAAGG
Source organism: Nitrosospira sp. (assembly GCA_035493655.1). GTDB lineage: Bacteria > Pseudomonadota > Gammaproteobacteria > Burkholderiales > Nitrosomonadaceae > Nitrosospira. Next base: position 4,776 of record DATJHX010000187.1, on the reverse strand, counting down.
CAATTGGTTCCGGGTGCGAAAAACAGTAGAGTTTTTCATGCAATTGCGGCTTCCATGCCTTCCCCGGCGGTGAAGGAATACCGGTGATGCTAACGACACGCAATGCATTGCCCAGGCCGCCGGCTCGCGAGAGCACCGCAATCACGTCATCGTTGGCATGAGGAACGCGTGGCTTGCCTTCCAGGGTTACGGTTACCTTGACGCCTCGCCTATGGGCATCAATGAGTGCTTCAGCCAGAAGCAGATCGCGAAAATAATAGGTAACCCAGTCAATCGACCCGCTGGGAGGAACGGCCGCAATGTGCGCTGCCAGAATATCGCGCAGGTAGCCGGGAGGCCGATCGGGGCCGCCAAAATAGATCTCGGGGGAAGATAGAGTCTCCAATCTCGAATTCTGTGCAGTGGAATCGGGCAATTGAAATTAGCGTTATGGCAAGGAACGTCTGCCGTTCGAGGTATCACTGATACCTGAGATCGATTAACCTTTAGGGAACCTCTGAATAAATCCCACACGGGCGCGACGACGGCTTTGCGGGATGGAATGCGCGAAAGGCGACGAAGGGAATGGTCGATCCCCTTCGCTAGGAGCCTGACAAAACAGTCCGCCCGCAAAGCCTCGTCCCGTTTGGGTTGCGGTAAAATCGGTCGCTCACAGCGTTGCACTCCTTGGCATCGTAGACCAAGCTACAACCTGCGTCGTGCGCCTTGTGATCATCCCGATTTTATCAGCAACGCGCTCCGCGGAGGATTTGTTCAGAGGTTCCTTAGCTCGGTCAATGCGTTGCTCTCAGCTTTTTCACGTGCTGCCGCCTGTTTCTCTTGCCATCCCTGTCCTGCCTGCTCCTCCAGCAACGCCACATAACGGGGTAATACATCCACACCCCCGGCATGAAGCATTTCTTCGATGAAGCGCTGCCGATGCTCCTCTATGTAAAAGGAATCACAGCCACTGGAAAGAAACTCGCTGATTCTGCTGTATACGTCATCCCGGCATCTCAGTTCTGTCTCAGGCATAAAGTGGGCCAGCGCTGAACGACCGGCGTGCAGGTAATCGGCAGCCAGCACAGGTTTTTTTGCCTTGACGGCTTCGAACACTACGGAGGTGGCAAGATCGATAATGACGTCTGCCCAATTCATCAGAGGGATCGAGTGGACGCTGTCAGCCGCCACGCTCACGTTCGCGAGGCGACGCAGAGAAGCATTCCCGGTCAGGGGCTGCCTCCAGCCGCCGCGTGTATGAGGTTTGATCACCAGCTCCACCTCGGGAAAACTGGCAATCATACCCACGACCTCTTCGACTTCTTCCCAGAATGTCGTGAAGTTGCTTTTTCTCAGAAACATGACAATCTTGAGCCGGTCTTTCGAGCCGCTCCCCAAAGGAATGGTCGGGGACAGCTTCGCCAGTCTGCCCAGCCATTCATCACAATAGCGCGGAGAGCCCAGTACAGCGATCGCCTTGTTATCCAGGAATGGGCGAAAACGTGTTGCGCATAGCTCATTCGGCACCACGAGTTTGTCGAATATTCTTGCCGCCGAAAACAAGTTGTCAGGCTTCAGGCTCCATTCCCGCTCACGTATCAGCCGGTTGGCATGAGGACTATCTCCGTGGGGCAGTGATACTGTGCCAAAACCCAACGCGCGCGCTGTAGTGACAACCGTTTCCACCCACTCGACCGAGACGGGCGAATCTCTCGTGATCCAGTCAAATATCACAACGCCCCCGCCTCGACCGCCAAGACTGCGATCCAGCAAACGCCTCGCGGTACTCTGCCAGACGCGGCCACGTCGTTTGGCGTCGTAGGTTCGTGCCAGTATTCGAACAAGGGGGCCGATAAGAAACAGGCGTTGCGCATTATTGGTCAGGAGGAGCATCTGCAGGCGCCAACGCATGAATTCCAGCGGGGGCAACCGATCGCGAATATGCGCGACCTGAACGCGATCAAGCTTGCTGAGAAATTCGATACGGTAATCGCGGCGGAATTTTGGATGACCTACCAGCACCACATCACAATGATGACCTGACTCGATCCACTTTGAGATGACCGGCGTGATGTGATCGATATCGTTATAATGACGTAGAAAAAAAAGGGCTTTCATCATGAAAAACGGTGGGAACATCTGCTCTGGATGGGAGCGTTTTCTAGCCGGCGGTGATTAAAGGGCCGAATTCCGCCCTTATGAGCAAGGTGGGATTTAAAGACGGCCTCTAAGGCAGGATGAATAGCGGCAACGAATATAGCACTGAGATATTGTGCTGAAATATTCCCTGTGGAACTGCTTCCAGCCTAGCAGTAGGCATAATGGCATAGTGTAAGGGGCGTCTGGATAAATCGCTGATTTTGCCAGTTTGACGCCTGTTTGCCAACCTTAAAGCCGAAAATCATGATTATTCAATACCCGGAATGCTTGCCGGCAAATCCAGCCAATCAGCCAGCTCTTTAGACAGCCTCCCGCATTCCCCGGCAAAGGCTTGTTTCAGGACTCTTCGATGCAACCAAATAACGAATTCCACAGCCTGCTACGCGATCTGATCGCAAATGCTCAAGAAATAACTGTTCTGTGGCAGATTGTGGTGTTGCTCGCGAGCCTGGGGGTTGCATGGCTGCTGCAACGTCAATTTGGCAAGCGCATGGCCTCGCGGGCGAGCCCAGCCCGCACTCTGGATGTGCTGAATATCAGTGTTCGCAGCATGAGCCGGCTCATGTTCCCGCTTTTTGCGCTGGCGCTGGTCGTTGCAGGCAAATGGGCACTAAGCCATTGGTATGCAACTCATCTCCTCAATGTCGCCATCCCGCTGTTATTTGCCCTCGCACTCATACGGGTCATCGTTTACGCACTTCGTAGAGTCTTCTCCAGCCAGGAGTGGCTGCATCCCTGGGAGCGGTTTATCGGTTGGGCCATATGGCTGGGGCTGGCGCTCTATATAACGGGCTTGCTGCCGGAAATTCTGGCGCTTCTCGATGATATTTCCTTCCATGTTGGCAAGCACCGCCTTTCCATATTGCTGATCTTGCAAGGAATCCTTGCGTTCACCGCCAGCATGCTGCTCGCGCTCTGGCTCGCCAGTTCGCTCGAAACACGTATCATGGAAGCTACGGCGCTGGATATTAACCAGCGTGTAATTCTGTCCAAAATCAGCCGCACCGTTCTTATTGTGGTGGGTGTACTGATTGCATTGCCCATGGTAGGGGTGGATATCACCCTCCTGTCGGTGTTCGGAGGCGCACTGGGCGTCGGACTCGGATTGGGGCTGCAAAAAATCGCGAGTAACTATATAAGTGGCTTCATCATTCTTCTGGATCGCTCGCTGCATATCGGTGACGTCGTGAGCGTGGATAACCGCAAGGGTGAAGTCACTTCGCTCACCACGCGATATGTGGTGCTCAGGAGCGACGACGGAACGGAAGTCCTTATTCCCAATGACACCTTCATTACTTCGGCGGTTATCAGCCAGACTTACTCGAACCGGCGAATAAGACTGATTCTGCCGTTTCGTGTCAGTTACACAAGTCCGGTTGAACTGGCTTTGAGCATCATGCTGGAGGCCGCAAAAAAACGGCCGCAGATATTGACTGACCCCGAACCGGTCGTACATCTTAAGGAATTTGCAGATAGTGGAATCAACCTGGAGCTGATCATCTGGGTGGAAGATCCCGAGGGTGGAATACTGCATCTGCGCTCAAGTCTCAATCTCGAAATCTGGTCCGAGTTTCAGAAAAATGATATCGAGATACCATTCCCGCAGTATGAAGTACGGCTGCTGCATCCGGGTAAACCGGAAAACGGTAAAGGAAATCAGCAAGAGACCGAATCGGTTTAAGAAAATTTAAGAAAACCTATGGGCGCTTTGATCTTTTACACGGCGATCTTTTTTATCGGCTATTACGCCACGCACATGCTCAACCAGATGACAGGCCGGGTTCTGATCCAGAACCGTCGGCTTGCAGGCCTCATTCTCGTTCTAACAGTCAGCCTCTTTCATGGCTATAAGATAATCACTACACCGCCGCCTCACGACCATGGCGACGGGGCGGGTTATGCGTTGGGGTTTTACGTTATCCTGCCCGTCACGATAATCATCATTGCGGTTCTATATCTCACCTGGCAGGAACGCCAGGAACGGGAGGAACAGCAGGATGAGCAGGGCAGGCAGGACAAGAAGGAGTCTTAGTCCGGGTTGATTTGTGAGTAGCTCGAGCCCGCCGGGTTTCATCAAGCGGCGAGCGCAGAAACCTGAGCAGTTGCCGGTCTCTTGCAGGATCTTTTATGGGATCTTTTTCTGTATAAACTCGATCTTGTAGCCATCCGGGTCTTCAACGAACGCGATCACCGTAGCGCCATGTTTCATCGGCCCTGCCTCCCGAGTGACTTTACCTCCACGCTTCTTTACTTCCTCGCAAGCCTGATAAGCATTGTCCACTTCAATCGCTATGTGCCCATAACCCGTCCCCAGATCATATCTGCTGGTATCCCAGTTATAGGTCAGTTCCAGTACCGCGCCGTCAGCTTCATCCTGGTAACCGACAAATGCAAGGGTGAATTTTCCGTCGGGGTAATCCTTACGGCGCAATAGTTTCATCCCCAGCACAGTGGTGTAAAAATCGATGGATTTCTCCAAGTCGCCTACCCGCAGCATAATATGAAGGATTCGCATTTAACCTAAATCCAGCAGTTGGAGGGGGTAGAGTGTACTTTTTTTGGAATGCAGGGCAGGGCGAAACGACGAGGAATGCGACCATGCAGGGAGGAGCAGTGCCTTCCGGAGGAAGGTGCGAC
>DATJHX010000186.1:0-3898 GCA_035493655.1 Nitrosospira sp. | reverse complement strand
CACATTTCATCCTGATGCATGCCATAGTCATAGAGTAAATCCCAGGAGTAGAGTCCGGTATTATGGCCATCGGAAAAATTCAATTGAACTGCATAATTTCCCACCGGTTCGATACGGTTGATATTGACCTCTTTCTTTCCGGTTTGCAGCACCTCCTGACCGGGGCTATGGCCACGCACTTCTGCGGAAGGTGAAAAAACGCGCAGGAATTCACAGGGAAACCGGAAGACCTTGCCATCGCTGAAAGAGATCTCCAGCAACCTGGATTTCCGGTGCAGCTTTATTTCATTCGGATAAGGAGTTTCTTTGCTCAGTCCTGCCATCGCGGCATCCTGCGGTTAGGAAAGCGCGAATGATAAACCAGCACAGGCAAAACTAAAACCCTTGGGAATTTTTTGAAGTCAAGATGTGGCAGCCGCTGATGATAAAACTGCCTATATCGGGCAGATCTGCATCTGGCAATGAGGTGTGCCAGCGATGATTTATGAGTTGCGGATGCTTCGCGTAGCCAAATGCTTGGGTTCAGGCAACCCGCTACGCCACAGCCTCAGCCGTGTTCCACTAAAGCAGAGCGTGGGGTTGCCGCTGCAACTATGCGATAACGATAACGAATTCTCTTTGAAAGAAAAAAAAGATCAGCCTGCCTCGTCACTTCATGCGCCAGCTATAACCAGCTATAAATATCCCTTATGATCCCTTATGTTTTCCCTGACATTCTTCAAACGTCAGAGAACGCTGGACCAGATCAGGGAAACGCGGGTATTATCGGTTCGGTTCCTTCTATCTCGACCTGAGGCAAATGCACTTTTATGCGGGCCTCGATCTCGTCAACCTTATTTTTAGGAACATCGGCCAGAACCAATAGTTGACCCGCCTCGATTGCCTGCTCAAATTGTTTAATCCTGGAACTGCCCGTACTAACCCCTATCAGGCCGCCGGCCCACGCGCCTACCCCTGCGCCTGCAAGGGCGCTTCCCAACAGGATTCCGCCTGCTACCACGGTTGAGGCGGGGGGAAGCGCAATGGCAACCAATCCAGCAAGCGCGCCAGCCGATCCACCGAGCGCCAAACCACGCTCCACCGCGGGGATGAAATCGCTTTTTTGAAGCAGGCTGGCTTCGGGCAAATCCTCCAACTCAGTACCGCGCTTCGCAACGACATGAATATGCTTCTCTTCGATGCGCGCAAGAAGCAGGTCATCGACGATACGTTTGGTGGTGGCAATATCTGGAACGAGAAAGTAGATTCGTCGCATGGTGATCTCCTGAAAGTAATAGGACGTAATACTCAGTAAAGAGATACAGGGCAGAGATTCAGCCGGTCTTAATTCATCATAGGACGGCTCAACTGAAAAAGCAAACGTCGTCCTCCTCCATATCTCAGCCGTTATGCTTCAGCGCAGGTTATAGGCGTACCGCGTATCAAGCTTTCTCCCCGAACCGAGCAGAGCAGTACGGCGGACCGCTTAACGCAGCTTTTAGGAACAATGTGCCGACAATATATTATGATGTGCTGCGATGCTGAATTATGAAGAAGGTTTACAGAACAGGAATCAGGTAATCTCGGCACTATTCCACGTATTCATAGATTACTTATTACAGGAGGAGCCGTTGCATGGAAGCACTCAAAACCCGCGCGGCCGTCGCCTGGGGCCCGGGTCAGCCTTTGAGCATAGAGGAAGTCGACCTGGAACCGCCGCGGAGAGGCGAAGTACTGGTGCGCATTGTCGCTACGGGGGTCTGTCACACCGATGCGTTCACCCTATCGGGGAAGGACCCCGAGGGTAAGTTTCCCGCGATTCTTGGGCACGAGGGCGGCGGCATTGTTGAGGCCCTCGGCGAAGGTGTCACAAGTGTTGAAGTAGGCGATCATGTTATCCCGCTTTATACCCCTGAATGCGGCCAGTGCAAATTCTGCAAGTCAGGAAAAACCAATCTCTGCCAGGCGATTCGGGCCACGCAGGGGCAGGGGCTGATGCCCGACGGCACCACGCGCTTTTCCAAAGATAGAAAGCCCATTTACCATTACATGGGCACCTCGACCTTTTCGGAACATACGATAATCCCGGAAATCGCCCTTGCAAAAATCAACAAGGAAGCCCCGCTGGAAAAAGTCTGCTTGCTTGGATGCGGCGTCACTACGGGCTTGGGAGCCGTTGCCAATACTGCAAAGGTGAAAGCGGGCGATACCGTAGCGGTCTTCGGCCTGGGCGGCATCGGACTGGCTGTAATCATTGGCGCGGCCCTGGCGAAAGCCGGACGAATCATCGCCATCGATATCAATCCGGAAAAATTTGAAATTGCGCGTCAACTAGGCGCGACCGACACGGTGAATCCCAAGGATTATGACAAGCCCATTCAGGATGTGATCGTCGAGCTGACTGGGGGTGGGGTGGATTTTTCTTTCGAATGCATCGGCAATGTCAAAGCCATGCGTTCCGCGCTGGAATGCTGCCATAAAGGTTGGGGAGAGTCGGTGATCATCGGCGTTGCCGGTGCGGGCGAAGAAATCTGTACCCGCCCCTTTCAACTGGTAACGGGGCGAGTCTGGCGCGGCTCAGCGTTTGGCGGGGTAAAGGGCCGCACCGAACTGCCACGATATGTGCAGCGCTATCTCAACGGAGAATTCGAGCTCGACACCTTCATCACGCATACCATGGGACTTGAGGATATCAACAAAGCATTTGACCTGATGCATGAGGGAAAATCGATCCGAACGGTGATTCATTTCGATAAATAATCCGTTTCGTTTTAGCGTCCAAGGTGATCCTATCCTGCGTTTCGTATAACTTTCTGTATAATTTACCCCTTTTGGAACAAGTCCCCATGGAAGCGGAACAACTTAACGCCATTTCCTACCAACTCACCGACCTCGACAGTCGCGTGGCCGAGTTACGGAGGTATCTTTGACTTCGATACCAAGCAAACACGGCTGAGCGAGCTCACCCGTTTAACAGAAGACCCGGCTATCTGGGCCGACAATAAGCGCGCCCAGGAGTTGGGCCGTGAAAAAAAAATGCTGGAAGACGTGGTTATCACGCTGCAAACAGTCGGACGTCAGCTTGATGATTCCCACGATCTATTCGAAATGGCTGAAGAGGAGAATGACGACGCGGCTCTCCTGAGCATTCAGCGCGATCTCGGGCAATTGGAAAAAACGGTGGCGAACATGGAGTTTCGCCGCATGTTTTCCAATCCGATGGACCCCAACAATTGTTTTGTCGATATTCAGTCCGGCTCCGGAGGTACCGAAGCGCAGGACTGGGCCGCCATGCTGGAACGCATGTACCTGCGCTATTGCGAGCGCCGCGGCTATGAAGTGGAAATACTGGAAGAATCTCCGGGCGAGGTTGCGGGTATCAAGAGCGCAAGCTTGAAGGTATCAGGCGAGTATGCGTATGGCTACCTTCGCACTGAGACGGGCGTGCACCGGCTGGTGCGCAAATCACCATTCGACTCCGGCAATCGCCGGCATACTTCCTTTGCGAGCGTGTTTATCTACCCAGAGGCGGATGAAACCATCGAAATAGACATCAATCCGGCGGATTTGCGTGTAGACACGTTCCGCGCTTCCGGCGCCGGCGGCCAGCATATCAACAAGACAGACTCGGCCGTCCGCATCACCCACAACCCCACAGGTATCGTAGTGCAGTGCCAAACCGGCCGTTCGCAGCATCGCAACCGGGCGGACGCAATGGCAATGCTGAAATCACGCCTTTATGAAGCCGAATTGCGCAAGCGCAATGAGGAAAAACAGGCGGTGGAAGACAGTAAGACCGATATTGGCTGGGGTCACCAGATCCGTTCCTATGTGCTGGATCAGTCCCGTATCAAGGATTTAAGAACGGATGTGGAAAGCGGTAACACTCAGGCGGTGCTGGATGGCGGACTGGATGATT
>DATJHX010000185.1:0-4338 GCA_035493655.1 Nitrosospira sp. | reverse complement strand
TCAAACATGCGTAATTCCAGCGATTCAAACCATGAGATCAGTTCTTTCTTAGTAAATGCCGATTTCCCGCTCGCAAGCTGATCCAATTCCCCCTCAAGATCAAGAAAAAATTTTACGTTATTTTCGTTTAAATCAACGTTTATGGATCGCAAGACGTCGGTGAGCAGTGGCGGAATCTTCAAATACTTATGCTCGAAAGGTTTTGCAACTATTCCTATGGATAGAAATGAGGTGAGCAACGCTCTAAAGCTCAAGTATCCTACATTAAGGGCTCTTGAAAAAACCCATTCTTGATCAATAAACTTAAACACCCCATCCCGATCTATAAGCAAGTTCCGTGGAATGGCGTCGATATATTCTCCAGAGATTGCCCTCTCAGCAAGATTCTTGCAGTTGCTAAGGCCAGCAGTGACACAAAAGGCGGACAACCACCTTTGAAACCATTCTCGGATTTGCTCTACTTTCCACTCTGGAGCGGTCATGATATGTACCAGGCGATCGTGCCAAAGTTCACCCATAAGGAATGGCTGATCAATCAAATGTTGTTGAAGTACTGAACTTGCACCTACTACTACTGCAGGGGAAGATAACGCGAGGTGATGCGTCATTACTGAACAATCCTCTGTACCCTTTTTTCTTTCGAACACGACCTTTTTTGCAAACTCAGGTCGTCTTTCTGTGGAGTAATGCACCGCAAGTGGTAAATTTTCCTGTTGTGAAAACTCCCTGTCCGAGGCCAGCAATAGAAAAGAATTTGCCATGTCGCGCAGCAACTCATTATGCACAACGGCGCGCCAGGCTCTCGCTTGGTTAAAGCTAACGCTGTCGGGATATTGCGAATCACCGGCGCAGGCGCTCCGCACGACTGACGTCAGATCAAAATCACCCTGAGGCAAAACCCCGGCTTCAGATATCAGCAAGGTTGGAAGTTTGTAATCCGGGAATGGGTACCACCACTGCTGTGCCGCCAGCCCAGCCTTTGCCGCTCGCTCGCCAAGCTCTCTCCGCCCAAAGGTAACGACGCTATCCGCGCCGTAGTGGTCTTCTATGCCGAACATCGGTTTTCCGGTGTGATCTTCCGGAAACCCTGCAAAATATTTCAAGCCAAGCTGATTTTCGATGGCAATGATCAGTTTGCCGCCGGGTTTGAGGAAATTTCTCGCTCTTGCAAGCATGGCGTCAACCGGATCTCCGCCTGAACTGGGGAAAAATTTTCTCGCATACTCCAAAACGCCGATTAACGTGACCACATCAAAGCGTTGAACAGGTTCAAAAAGATGAAATGCGTCGGCGACAACCGTAACATTGGGCAGATCCCGGCAGCGGGATGCCGCAATTGATGCACGATAAGGACTGCCTTCCAGAGCCAATACCTGCGCGCCAACTTCCCCCATATATCGACTAATAGCGCCGCAACCGGCACCGACCTCGAGCACGCTCGCATTCTGCAACTGGTTTTCCAATGGGCGAAGGAGGTTGGCGCGCCTGCGGGATAAATGATAGAGGCTAGGCCAATCTTTACAGTGTGAAGCTAGTTCCGCTGATAATACTGAGAGGTCACATGCGTTATTGATGATCCCGGCGATGCGTTGCTCAACCTGGTCTCCGTCACTATAGCAAATACCCCCATAATCAGACCGAATCCAGATATGGCGTCCGTCAAATATATAACCGGAATCCAGGGCTGGATATCTCATCGGAAGCTTTTGCCGATAGAGGTCAGGATTTGCCATTCCGCTTCCTTTTACTTCAGGACTACCAACCGGGCTGATCTTTTCGGCCATTTTTACATCGAACATTCAAATCATGAAATGCAGTTATCCCTCGACAGTTGAGAACCTGTAGCTCTCGTTGAAGGTAACTGTGGTTGAGAGTGACGTGGGTGGAGTCTGAATATAACTGCTTCAGTTTACCCGACTGGCTGCCATATTAAACTCAAGGTCAGCCAATCCATGAAAATGCTGATGTGGCCGCACGATAAAATGTATGGAGTCGTAACGCCGGTCATGCGGTATGATATTTTCACCTTCCTGCGTAGCGATGCCTATTGAAATAAAGTAGTCACCCGGCGCAAGGCTGCATCTGAAATCGCACTTCGCCTGCACTACCGACCCTTCTTTAAAGAGCACTTGCAATTCGGTTAACTCGGCCATCTCGGAATTGGTGCCGGATATGGTTACGCCATCCTTTGTTTTAACCGTTATACCGCATATGGGCCGTAACATGTCGCGGTAAAACCGTACAGATACGGCAAGTGTAATGATTTCCCCTGCCGTGATGGAAGCGGGATATGACTCATTCTTCGTACCAAGATAGAAATCAAGAATCGCTACCGTTCCATCGCCCCAGCGGTATTCATGAGCATTGTAACCGGCGCGTGTTGAAAAGGCGTCGATTTCATTGCTTAGCTGATACAAAGCTTCAGCTTTCGGAGTAATTTGCCCGGTTGAATGGGCTGTTTGTGCGGCTACGTCAGCAGGGCGTTTTTCCTTGCCAAACAGCAAATCCAGATAACGGTTTATCACTCTGCGCGGCTCGCCGGTCTCGATCTGTTCGCCATTATTCAAGAGAATTGCGGACGAGCAGTGAGTGACGATCTGCTCGGTGGCGTGTGTTACCAGCAGGATACTCGTACCCCTTTCTTTCAACTGCTGTAAACGCGCGAAACACTTGGCCTGAAATCTGGCGTCGCCTACCGACAGCGCTTCGTCAACGATAAGAATATTGGGATCAACCTGCGCCTGGACAGCAAACGCCAGCCGAACAGTCATCCCGCTGGAATATGTTTTGACGGGCTGTTCGATAAACTGGCCGATGTCGGCAAAAGCAGCGATATCGTCAAATTTATCGTCGACTTCCGCTTTGCTCAAACCGAGCACTGCGCCATTCATGTATACATTTTCACGGCCTGTAAATTCCGGGTTGAAGCCTGAGCCCAGCTCCAGCAGGGCGGCAATGCGGCCGTCGGTTTTTATGCTGCCCCCGGTTGGCGCCAGGGTGCCGCAGATGATTTGCAGCAGAGTGGATTTACCCGAACCGTTACGGCCGACGATGCCTAGAGTCTCGCCTTTTTTTACTTCAAAGGAAATGTCCCTGAGTGCCCAGAACTCGCGGAAATACTGCTTGGGTGCGCGCCTCAGCAAGCGCTGCAGTCGCGGCGCAACAAATTGCTTGAGGCGGTCGCGCGGCGCGTCATAGATCTGGTAGCATTTTGAAAGGTTCTGCACCGAAATGGCGATATCGCCTGACGGTGCTGCCATCGTTTTACTATCAGCGTTTGCCTCCTGCAGCCGTTCCTCTCGGGCTTCGGTTTCGGAAGGAGAGATAAAGGCTGCGCGTGTACGTTCAGAGAACATCCGCAAACCCTTTTCGCGTCTTCTGAAACCAAGCGAAACCCATCCAGGCAATCAATATCGCAACCGTGGTCATGATCCCCCATCGCTGGAAGTCGGGGAGTTGGCCGAAAACCAAAACTTTGCGTCCTTCCTCGATGATAAAAGCGAGCGGGTTAAGCTGCAGCCAGCTTTGATATTTATCCGGTAGAGCACTCAAAGGGTAGAACACGGGTGAAATAAATAACAGGACCGTAGTGAACATCCCTGTAATCTGCCCGATATCGCGGACAAATACGCCGAACGCCGCCAGGAACCAGGCGAAGCCCATCGCAATAAATACCAGCGGGAGCAGGATAAAAGGGAAGAGAATCGCCGTCCACTGGACCTGGTGATTCAGGATCAGTTGCGCCAGCAGCAATACTCCAATGCTTATGACCGTATGAAATAGAGCGGAACCAAAAGCGACCCAGGGAAGTATTTCCAGCGGGAAAATGACCTTTTTCACATAATTGACGTTGGAAAGTATCAATGCGGGGGCTCGATTGATGCATTCCGCGAAGAGCCCATGCACGATCAATCCAACGAAAAGAATGATTGCAAAATCTGTCTTGCTTTCCGTTCCTCCCATCCCCCACCTCGCCTTGAAAACCACCGAGAACACGAACGTATAAATCACGAGCATGAGCAGGGGATTGAAAAAAGACCATGCGATTCCCATGATTGAGCCGCGGTAGCGGCCGATGACTTCGCGCTTGATCAAGGCGACAACCAGACTGCGGTTGCGCCATAGGCTGGCTGCCATTTCGCGCGGCAAAATGGAGAATTTTTGCATGACTTTGAACAATAGAAATATGTGGGACAGATGAGGGAGGAATCGATATAGCCGGACTTCTCTTTGAATTCACATCCTGATCAACGTTGCCCCGCGCTTTGCGGATACCCAGGGAATATCAACGGAACTCGCGGTTTTCACACGTTAAGCATTCCGGCAAAGCATAACACA
>DATJHX010000184.1:0-15647 GCA_035493655.1 Nitrosospira sp. | reverse complement strand
CCGCAACCTGTTTTTCTCCATAAGTTTCGTAAAAAGGTTTTGCCTGTGTCATGTCCGGTTCCAGTACTTCCCTTTGTTCGGCGGCGATAAAGAGATATTCGCGGGTGAACGCATATTCACCGTAAGTTCGAAACGCCTCTTCAACTTCCTCCCGCAGCTTTCCTCCCGCCCTATCCGCATAGCTCCGTATCATCTCCAGCTTATGCTGGAACCGTACTGGGGTAAGTTCGATCGTATGGCAGGTGGTTGCACGAGGTGTCTTGACACCTGGCCCACCCACGGGGGGTTGACGCGGGTCACCCATCAGGGGAAAAGTGTAGTGGCGGGTTGCGCCATTTCTCCCCCCATTTGCGAGGGCGACTGCTACCTGGGTCAGTACCTCGCACAAATCATGAGTCGGGTTGTAACCTTCCATGGCATCACTGACAACAGTATCAATATCGCGCGCAATGATGAGTCTGGCCAGACGCTCACACAATATATCGAACAGGTCGAATCTGTGGTGGAGGATTTCTTCATAGATCCCGCGATCGCTGAATTCGCCAAAAATAGGTCCGGTCTTCGCCCCCAGCGTGTGCAGGATACCCAGGGTTTTATCCAGCCTGGGTTTACTGTCGCCGCCTGAGCCATCCGTAAGGATGCAGATCAAGGGTTGTGCCTGATCAATCCATCCATAGAGGCGCAGCTCATGTCCAGGATGGCTGATTACAAGCAAGCTGCGTTCGTCCGGCATAAGGCTTATCAAGAGATCTTTATATCCAGAGCATTGGGAAGATAGACCTGCGTCCAGAATTTCGCGGTGGCGTTGGGCAGCACCTCGAATACGTGTGCAATCTCCACAATGTCGAAAAACAGTGCCTGCTGATGCGCGTTGATGGGATGCGTCAACGAGATTCTCAAACTGTATTTGCCATCCGCCAGGGGAAGGGATGTTCGATAGGTGATCTGGGCCTGTTGCTCCGGCGTCAACGTCAATAACTCCTGACCTTGCATCAGGAAGTCAGCGCCGATCACTGGAGTACGGTTTTTGTCGCAAATTTTATAGTTGACGGAAAAAGTGCACGTGCGGACGGCTTCGACGGTAATCCGTATAGTCACCTGCTGCTCGAACTTCACTGAATGAACCGGAAGACCATGGTTATCCACCATTTCGGCATAGATGACACGTACGTCGCCGGTGCCGGAACGGCAGTATGCCGCCTTTTCAGCAAAGTGTACGAATTGCTCGCTCCGTACCGGCGGCAGGCTGGCCGCCGTGCCGGCCTCTGGTACATCCGGGGCACGCGTTTCGAGATGGGCCGCGGCTACCGTAATTTCCCGGTTATTTGTTTCCTGAACCTCGCGAATATAGCGTGCAATGACTTCCGACGTCCGGCCCAGCTCCAGCACCCGCCCCTGCTTCAAGTAAAGCGTTCGATGGCACAGTGCGCTCACCGCTCCGATATCGTGACTGACAAACAGGATAGTGGTGCCATGCTTCTGTAGCTGCTTCAGTGTCACCATGCACTTTGCCTGGAACTCCATATCTCCCACAGCCAGCGCCTCGTCTATTATCAGCACCTCCGGCTCGACCGATATGGCAACTGCAAACGCGAGACGTACGTACATTCCGCTCGAATAAGTTTTCACCGGCTGATCGATAAAATCACCAATTGCCGCATATTCCGCTATCCGGTATTGGCGTTGCCTGATCTCAGCGGCACTAAAGCCCGCGATCGATGCAGCCAGACGAATGTTTTCACTTCCGGTAAACTCAGCATTGAAGCCAGCTCCCAATTCGAGCAGAGCAGATATTCTGCCATTGACCTGGACTTCACCTTCGGTGGGCATCAGCGTCCCGGCAACCAGTTGCAGTAACGTGCTCTTGCCTGAGCCATTAAGACCGATGATACCGAGGGTCTCGCCTCGATAGACATCGAACGAGAGGCCGTCCAGCGCCCGAAATTCGCGGTATAACTGCTTGCGGCTGCCCCATACGCTCTGAAGCAGCCGATCCTGCGAGCGCTCGTAAATCCGGTATGCTTTCGACAGATTCGAGATGCGCAGAGCAACGTTTCTGTTATCCGCTGCATCATCAATCGCGTCATCAACTTTAGTATCTGGCGAACGAGGCATCATGGACTTTTATTTTCATTTCAATTGCCGACGTGATAGTACGGGCAGCCGATATCAGGGCCAGAGGGAAAGAGGGGAACAGAATTTTGTTACAAACATTATTGCAGAGATATAGCCGTTATTTTTTGGGAAAAGGGATGAGGAAACCGGATCCTCTCTTTGAAGAGGTTTATCTTAGCCCGGAATCAGGGCTTTTGTCACAGAGAAAAACAGGCGGAAAACATCGGCACGGGGTCTCAGTTTCACTACCCCGAAGCGTATCCTCATGAAGGAAAACAGGATTCACCCTACCGCAGTTGTCCATCCGGCAGCTCGCCTTGGCTCGGGCCTCGCCATCGGCGCTTATTCCATCATAGGAGAGCATGTTGAAATCGGGAATGGCACCTGGATAGGGTCACACGTTGTCATAACCGGCCGTACCCGCATCGGTTGCGATAATCGTATTTTTCAATTCTGTTCGTTGGGAGAAGAGCCGCAGGACAAAAAATACGACAATGAGCCGACCAGGCTGGAAATAGGCGACCGCAATACAATACGGGAGTTTTGTACCTTTAACCGCGGAACCACCCAGGGCGCCGGGCTAACCCGCTTGGGAAATGATAACTACATGATGGCCTATGTTCATCTGGCGCACGATTGCCGGGTCGGTAATTGCACCACCTTCACCAATAATGCTTCATTGGCTGGCCATGTACAGGTGGGGGACTATGCGGGACTCGGCGGATTCACCTCCGCACATCAATTCGTCCGCGTAGGCGCTTACAGTTTCACTGCCATGGGGACCGTTCTAACTCAGGATCTGCCGCCTTATATCCTCGCGGCGGGTAATATGGCCAAGCCTTACGGTCTCAATCTGAGGGAACTCAAGCGCAGGGGTTTTTCCGAACAGACTATCACTGCGTTGAAGCGCGCATATAAATTGGTTTATCGATCCGGGCTTACCTTAAATGAGGCAAAGGCCAGCATTGACCGGTTGGCGCATGGCTCGCCTGAAGTCCAAGGCTTCCTTGATTTTATTTCAGTGCGCGGACGAGGAATCATTCGCTGAAAATCGGCTCCGGCTGACGGATAAGCCCGAAGCTCGTTCGTCGGACCATTCAGCGAGCGAGTTTCCGGTAAATAGTCCCAAACGCATACGGTGGCAGGCATCTGCCATGAATGGATAGCCGTTCAGTACAGGGCATAGAAGCGGTCAGAGATGATCTTTCCATCTTTCCAATGTTGAACGGCGACCTGGTCGAAACTCTTGAGGCCGAAGTCCTTATGCTTGTATTCATAATGCCACTCGGTCATCGTCACATTTTCACCCACGGCAGTAGCGAGAATTTCCGACTTCAGCCATGCTTCAACACCCTTGAAAAAATCCGATTCCCGGTTTTTCGCTTCCTCAATTCCCTTGGCTACGATATCGTTCTTTTCCATGACAACACAATCCGCGTGGTAATACTTGTCCATGGATTCGAGAATTTCCCCTTTCAGAATCATGTTGTTCAGGTCGTCCAGCTTTTCTTTCAGAGTCATCTTCTTCTCCGCTGAGGTTGCCCAGTGTTGGGATCATGATTCATCGCCGGGTTTCGATTCATTTCAGCCATTGCTGCCGGGCTTCGCGCGCTTCCGCAAAGATGCGCTCGATCGATTCACCATCGGCACGCGCGAGCATTTCTCTCACTTCTGCAAGTTCCCGCTGGTAAGCATCAATTTGACTAATGAGGGCTTCGCGGTTGCCAAGGCATATGTCGCGCCACATCTCGGGGGAACTGCCCGCAATGCGGGTAAAATCGCGAAAGCCGCTACCGGCAAAGCGCAGCAGCTCGTTTGGGCTGAGCATATCATGCTTTTTTTGCCCCTTTTGCGCATCATCTTGTGCGATGGAGATATGGTGCATGAGCGCGAACGCCAGAACATGGGGGAGGTGGCTCACCGTCGCAAGGATCTGGTCGTGCCGGCGAGCGCTCATTAGCGACACGCGCGCGCCGCATGCCTGCCACAGTTCAGTCACCTGGCCAGTTGCTTCCGGACTGGTTTCATCCAGAGGGGTCAATACCACATTCTTATCGCGGAACAAGCCGGCTTGAGCTGCTCCTGCCCCACTGCGTTCGGCTCCGGCAATCGGGTGCCCGGGCACGAAACTTTCAAGATGCGTTCCCAGATGAGTACGCGCTGCAGCGATTACATCCTGCTTGGTGCTGCCCGCGTCCGTTACGATCGTGTCCGGTTCGAGGTAGGGCGTTATTTGCTTCATGATCTCGCCAGTCTGCCCGACCGGGATAGCGAGGAACACGATCTTCGCATTCTTCAACGCTGACGGAAGGTCAGTGGCGATTTCGTCGATTGCCCCCAGCTTCAAGGCACGTTGTACGTTTTCCCGACTGCGGCCCACACCGGCGATATGCTGGACGAGGCCCGCTTTGCGGAGCGCAAGCGCGAATGAACCGCCGATCAGGCCCACTCCAATAATCACCAGTTTGCGGATCATGCTTTCGCCATTATAGGATAATCCTGCTCCCCCTCGATAAGTAAGAAAGAAGCCCTGCATGAAGTTTAAGGGAGCGGTTATGCGAACGGTGGCGCCTCGCTGGTGACGATATACTGCCGAGAGCCTGCTACACGCTATAAACTTCGTCCGATAACTTCTGCGATTCCCTTCAGTGATCCCATCAGTGAATGAAATTCCTGCGGATTGAGCGCCTGATCCGCATCGCACCACGCTTCGCACGGATTCGGGTGCATTTCGACCAGCAAGCCATCCGCCCCCGCAGCTATGGCAGCGCGCGCCAGCGCGGGAACCATCCAGGTCTTGCCCCCGGCGTGGGAAGGGTCGACGATGACTGGCATATGCGTTTCTTTTTTCAGCACGGGAATGCAAGTCACATCCATCACATTCCGGTAGGCTGTCTCGAAAGTACGTATGCCGCGTTCGCAGAAAATGATGTTGTGATTGCCGCCGGCAGCAATGTATTCCGCTGCCATCAGCCATTCGGAAATAGTTGCCGACATGCCCCGCTTCAGTATCACTGGCTTATTGGTACGCCCCACCTCTTTCAGCAGTTCGAAATTCTGCATGCTCCGCGTGCCAATCTGGATCACGTCCACATCATATTTTAGAAATGTGTCAAGCATGCGTGCGTCCATCAGTTCGGTAACGATGCGCAGATTGTATTTGTCGGCTGCCTTACGGAACATTCTCAACCCTTCTTCGCCATTTCCCTGAAATGTATAAGGACTGGTACGCGGCTTGAAAGCACCTCCGCGCATCAGCGTGCAACCGGCCTCCGACACGTGCTGCGCCGCTACGTCCATCTGCTCCTGGGTTTCCACTGAGCATGGACCGCCGATAATCTGCACCTGGGTGCCGCCAACAGGAACGCCGCCGACATTTATTACCGAATCATGCTTGTGTGATTCCCGCGAGACAATTTTGTACTGCTTGACGACGTGCATGGAATATTCGACGCCGCCCAGGGAATCGAACATTTCCGGATCGAGCTTGCGCTCATCGCCGATAGCGCCAATGACCGTGCGTTCCGTTCCGCGCGAAACATTCGCATCGAGTCCGAAGCCCTGAATTTTCGCTACCACGCCGCCGATCTGCTCATCCGTGGCGCCGTTGTTCATAACGATGATCAAGCTGATTCTCCAGTAGCTGTTTTAGGATCTGCTTCAGGAAACATTTCAGGCGCCGCTTCCGCCTGATTTATCTCAAACGGTATTTCAGGAGATATTCCCAGGGCTACCTCGAGCGATCTCAGGAATTTCCTATTCTCCGATTCGAGCCCGACAGTGACTCGCAGATGCTGCGGCATTTCGTAAATACCGATAGGGCGCACAATGACGCCTTGTTTCAGCAGACTTTGATTGACTGCCTTGACGTCGCCAGGAACCCGGAAACTCAAAAAATTACCGTAGGACGGAATATATTCGATACCGAGTTGCCGCAAGCCGGTGGTGATTTGCAGCATTCCCGCCTGGTTGAGCGCATACGACCGCTTCACAAATTCCACGTCTTCCAGCGCAGCGACGGCTCCGGCGAGCCCTATGCTGTTTACATTGAACGGCTGGCGCACCCGATTCATCAGGCCGCTCACTTCCTCGTGCGCAAGCCCGAAGCCCACCCGCACGCCCGCCATACCGTATGCCTTGGAAAAAGTCCGGGTGATCAAGAGATTGGGAAAACGCTTCAGCCAGCCGATACTGTCCGCCTTGACTGTGCCGGGCAGATACTCGTTATACGCTTCGTCCAGCACGACCAATACGTCCTGCGATACGCGTTCCAGAAAGCGCAGCACGGCGGACGGCGTCAGCAGCGTGCCGGTAGGGTTGTTGGGATTGGCGATAAATACGATGCGCGTTTCGGGTGTGACGGCATCGAGCATGGCGTCAAGATCGTGGCCATAGTTAATTGCAGGGACAGAAATGCCGCTCGCGCCGACCGCCTGCGTTACCAGTGGATAAACAGCAAAGGCATGTTGCGAATAAACCGCGGAAGCCCCCGGCTTCAAAAACACGCGCGCAGCCAGTTCCAGAACATCATTCGAACCATTCCCCAGCACGATCTGATTACTGGTCACTCCGTAACGCTGCGACAACGCTGCTTTTAACTCAAAGCCACTCCCGTCCGGATAAAGGGCAACCTCGTCGAGTGCCTTGCTCATTGCCTCCAGCGCAAGGGGACTCGTCCCCAAGGGGTTTTCATTTGACGCAAGCTTGATTATGAAGCGCTCGTCCATACCCATCTCGCGGGCCAATTCCGAAATAGGCTTGCCGGGCTGATAAGGGCTGATAGCGCGGATATACTCGGGAGCAAGTTCGCAAAGATTCATAATATTGGGTCCATGAAATGCAGAGATACAGAAAAAATGAAAAACGGAGATAACTTATACCGTAGGGTACGAGCCCAGCACTTTCAGGAACGCCGCTAGTTCCCGCAGTTCCTGCAGCACTTGTGCGACTTTCGGATCCTGTTGATGGCCTTCGATATCCACAAAAAATACATATTCCCACAGCCCTGCCCGAGAAGGACGAGACTCAAGACGACTCATGCT
The DNA here is from genome assembly GCA_035493655.1 of Nitrosospira sp. GTDB lineage: Bacteria > Pseudomonadota > Gammaproteobacteria > Burkholderiales > Nitrosomonadaceae > Nitrosospira. The sequence goes on along the minus strand of DATJHX010000184.1, from coordinate 8,490 downwards.
TACGCCGTGCTGCGCCAGCGGAGCCAGTAATTCATGGATCGCGCCGGGGCGGTTCCTGGCTGACATCACCAATGACGTTTTATCCTTGCCGGAGGCGGCGACTTCCTGCGCGCCAATAACCAGAAAACGTGTGGTGTTGTTGGGATCATCCTCGATATTTGTAGCGCAGACGGTGAGACCGTAGACTTCTCCAGCTTTTTTGCCGGCGACCGCGGCGGCGTTTTCATCCTGCGACGCCAATCTCGCTGCATCCGCATTGCTTGCCGCATTGATCCTGGCTTCACCGGTCAGGTGAGGCAGGTTAACGTTAAGCCACTCATGACATTGCGAGAAGGATTGAGGATGCGAGTAAATTTTTTTGATGCGCGTAAGGTCGCCGTGCTGCGCGAGCAGGAGCTGATGTATCGGCAGCGCGACTTCGCCGCATACTTTCAATGGTGTTTGCAGCAACAGGTCGAGTGTCCGCCCGACCCCGCCTTCGGTGGAATTCTCCACTGGCACCACGCCATAACCCGCGCCGCCGGACTCCACCTTGCGAAATACATCGTCTATCGAGGTGCAGGGCAGCGCCGTCACCACACTGCCAAAACGCTTCAGCGCGGCTTCTTCGGAAAAGGTCCCTTGAGGGCCCAGATATGCTACAGTCAAAGGTTCTTCCATGGATCGGCACAGTGACATGATTTCAGTGAACAGCCGCACAACCTGCCCGTCAGTCAGCGGCCCTGGATTCAATTCGCATAATCGCGCCAATACCTGGGCCTCCCGCTCGGGCCGGTAGGCCATTCCGTTCTTGATTTGCCCGATCTCCCGCGCGAGACCGGCGCGCGCGCTCATCAATTTGAGCAGCTCACTGTCAATGGCGTCTATTCTGTCGCGCAGATATTTGAGTTGATCACTCATCTAGAATTAATTCAGGATGAATTATCCTGGCTGCCGCTACCTGGCCAGTACAGGCAGGTAACGCACCATTAATACGCCTTTGATTGCCGCGATCTCGTCCAATGCCTGCTGTGGAACAGGACTATCCACGTCGACCAGGGTATAAGCCATTTCGCCACGGGATTTGTTTCCCATATTATGGATATTGAGGCCCGCCCTGGCCATGCCAGTGGAAATCTGTCCCAGCATGTTGGGTACGTTGGCATTGGCGACCGCAAGCCGATAGGGAGATTCCCGTTCCATCGTTATGTTGGGAAAATTCACGGCATTAACGATATTGCCATTCTCCAGATGGTCTATTATCTGGTTCACCACCATGACTGCGCAATTCTCCTCCGCTTCGAGCGTGGAAGCGCCCAGGTGGGGCAATGTAATGACTCCAGGGTGGTGCTGTAATCTTTGACTGGGAAAGTCGCAGACGTAATATTTTATCTTGTGGGATTCGATTCCTTCGAGCACTGCATTTTCGTCAACAATGCCGTCGCGGGAAAAGTTGAGCAGGATCGTTCCCTTTTTCATGTATTGCACGCGATCGTGATTGATCAAGTGACGCGTCGTATCCAGCAATGGCACGTGCAATGTTACAAATTCGCTGTTGCGCAGCAGATCCTCCAGACTCTCGGCCCGTTTTACCTCCGATGACAGGTTCCAGGCTGCGTCCACTGTTATATTAGGGTCATAACCCATGACTTTCATGCCGAGGCGGATCGCCGCATCGGCAACCAGCCGGCCTATCGCACCCAGGCCAATGATGCCCAGAGTACGCCCGGGCAGTTCAATACCGGCAAATTGCTTCTTGCCGTCTTCCGCCAGTTTATTGAGAGCGGTATCGTCGCCTTGCAGGTTTTCGGTGAAGTGAATTGCCGGAACCAGGTTACGCGACGCCATCAGCAAACCTGCCAGTACCAGTTCCTTTACTGCATTCGCATTTGCGCCGGGCGCATTGAATACCGGCACGCCCCGAAGATTCATGTCTTTCACCGGCACGTTATTAGTGCCAGCGCCCGCTCGGCCTATCGCCTTTACGCTGGAAGGAATATTCATTTGCAGCATGTTGTGCGAACGCACCAGGATTGCATCCGGCTCGGCAATATCGCTGCCCACGACATAGCGGTTCGGAGCAAAAAGCTTCAGGCCCAACGGGGAAATCTGATTGAGCGTCAGTATCCGAAAGATTTTATGCGCGCGTTCAGGCATGGTTTCTCGCGAACTCATTCATGAATTCCACCAGGCTCTTGACTCCTTCGGGAGGCATGGCGTTGTATATCGAGGCGCGCATGCCGCCAACCGAACGGTGTCCCTTCAACTGGATCAGGCCATGTGCTTTGGCCTGCTTGAGGAACTCTTCATCCAGGGAGGTATTTTTCAAGGTAAACGGCACATTCATGCGCGAGCGGTCCGCTTTGGCTACGGGACAGTGATAAAAATCCGTACTATCCAGAAAGTCATACAGCAGATTAGCTTTGGCAATATTGATTTTCTCCATTCCCGCCAGTCCACCCTTTTTTTTCAACCACTCGAGCACAAGGCCGCAAATATACATCGGATAGGTTGGCGGCGTGTTGTACATCGAATCATTATCGGCGTGGGTTTTGTAATCGAACATGGTGGGCGTGCCGGGCAGGGTAGTTCCCAGCAAGTCTTCCCGTACGATGACGATGCATAATCCCGCCGGGCCGACATTTTTCTGCGCGCCCGCATAAATCAGTCCGAACCGGCTGACATCCAGCGGCCGGGACATGAAGCTGGATGACATATCCGCCACTAGCGGCATGTCAGCACTTACGTGCGTCAGATCCGGAGTCCAGTTGAATTCCACGCCGCCAATCGTCTCATTCGGGGTGTAGTGCAGGTAGGCTGCATTCGGATCGATTTTCCAGGTGTTCTGTGCCGGCACATACGTGAAATTCTCATCTTCCGACGAAGCCACCACGTTTACGTCACAGTATTTCTTTGCTTCCTTGATGGCTTTTTTTGACCATTCTCCAGTATTGACGTAGTTGGCCCTCTTTTTGCCACGCAGTAGGTTCATCGGAGCCATGGCAAATTGACTGGACGCGCCACCCGACAGGAACAGAACCTTGTAGTTATCCGGAATGTTCGCCAGTTCGCGGAAATCAGCCTCTGTCTTAGCTGCGATCGACATGAACTCCTTGCCGCGATGACTCATCTCCATCACTGACATGCCGCTCCCATGCCAGTCGAGCATCTCGTCTCGCGCCTGCTGCAATACCTCTGCCGGCAACACAGCGGGCCCCGCACTGAAGTTATAGATGTGTTCCATAAAACCCTTTTATCCCCTGTATTCCTTGTTATCCCCTGTTATCTCTACCGGGCCCTCTATGCGGGCCCCTGAACCCCTTTAATGGACTTTGAGAAATAAAAATTGATGACTTTGATGGCGTCTGCCCCGCTGGTTGCCCGCCTGCCCCCAGTCTTTGCCTGTAAAGGCATCCGGGAGTTGCCTGCTCAGATACTACGGGTCCGTGGCGAGCGTCTTCAGAGTTCCTGGCGCGCCTATCGCCTATGGCCTCTATGGGCTGAATCCTGATCTTGATAATCGTAATACTTTTGACTGAAAAATGCTTTTCCCACAGCAGCATCATTTGCATTATTCGTCGGTTTCAACCACGCGTTCCAGTCCGGCAAGTTTCTCACCCGGATCCAGGTTTATCAGAATCACACCCTGAGTTGCGCGGCTCATTTCCCGAACTTCATTGACGCGCGTGCGGATCAGGACACCGCCAGTCGTGATAAGCATGATTTCGTCATCCTTTCTCACCAGTCGCGCCGCCACGACCTTGCCATTACGTTGACTGGTCTTGATCGCCGTCATACCCTGACTACCCCGGCCGTGTCGCGTGTATTCGCCAATGGGGGTGCGTTTGCCATAGCCGTTTTCCGTTGCGGTCAAAACGGCCAATTCCTCGTTTTCGGCTGCCAGCAGCGAGATGACCTTCTGGTTTTTGCCCAGTTTCATTCCTCGCACCCCCCTGGCCCCGCGCCCCATAGGGCGCACGTCATTCTCATCGAAACGGACTGCCTTGCCGCCATCCGAAAAGAGCATCACGTCATGCTTGCCTTCGGTCAGCGCCACGCCGATCAGGTAATCATCCTCATCGAGACCCACGGCAATGATGCCGCTGGCGCGCGGACGGGAAAAATCCGACAACGGGGTTTTCTTCACAGTGCCGAAGGCGGTGGCCATGAAGATATAGCGGTTCTCGTCGAATGCCTTGACGGGGAGTATGGCATTGATTTTTTCGCCTTGCTCAATCTGGACCAGATTGACGATCGGCTTGCCGCGTGACGCGCGGCCCCCTTGCGGTATGGAGTAAACCTTGATCCAGTACACCCGTCCGCGGCTGGAAAAGCACAGAATGTAGTCGTGCGTATTGGCAATGAAGAGATTGTCGATGAAGTCGTCTTCCTTCGTGCCGGTTGCCTGCTTTCCACGTCCGCCGCGCTTTTGCGCCCGATAGTCGTCGAGTGGCTGCGACTTGATATAGCCGCCATGCGACAGCGTCACGACCACGTCTTCAGGCGCGATCAGGTCCTCCATACTCAAGTCCTGAGTACTGACGACAATTTCGCTGCGGCGCTTATCACCGAATTGCTGCTTCATGGCAGCAAGCTCCTCGTTGATAATGGCGGTGATACGCTCCGGTTTCGCCAGAATGTCGAGCAGGTCAGCGATCTTTTCCAGGATTTCCCTATATTCACCGACGATCTTGTCCTGCTCCAGCCCTGTCAGCCGTTGCAGGCGCAGATCGAGAATTGCCTGTGCCTGGGTGCCGGAAAGATGGTAACCATCTTTTGATAAACCGAATTCAGGCGCCAGCCCTTCGGGCCGAAATGCTTGTGTATCAACGGAGGCGCGAGCCAGCATTTCTTCCACCAGCCCGGAACGCCAGGTTTTTGCCATCAGGGCCTCTTTCGCTACCGCAGGGGTAGGCGCGGCCTTGATAAGCGCAATGACTTCATCTACATTTGACAGCGCCACCGCCAAGCCTTCCAGCACGTGGCCGCGTTCGCGGGATTTCTTCAGCTCAAATACGGTGCGCCGGGTCACGACTTCGCGCCGGTGGCGCAGGAACGCATCCAGCATCTGTTTCAGGTTCAGCAGACGCGGCTGTCCGTCCAGCAGGGCCACCATATTCATACCAAAGGTGTCCTGCATCTGGGTTTCTTTGTACAGGTTGTTCAGCACCACTTCGGGCACTTCTCCGCGCCGCAGCTCAATGACGACGCGCATGCCGGATTTGTCGGACTCGTCGCGCAGGTCGGAAATGCCCTCGATTTTCTTGTCCCGCACCAGTTCGCCGATGCGCACAAGAAGATTCGCCTTGTTCACCTGGTAGGGCAGCTCATCAATAATGATGCTTTGGCGCGTGCCTCTATCCATATCCTCAAAATGGGTGCGCGCGCGCATCACCACACGGCCGCGCCCGCTGCGGTAGCCTTCTTTTACTCCGGTAACGCCGTAGATGATGCCTGCGGTTGGAAAATCGGGCGCGGGTATGATCTCGATCAACTCTTCCACGCCAATTTCAGGATTCTTCAGTATCGCCAGGCAGGCATCCACCACTTCATTCAAATTGTGCGGCGGTATATTGGTCGCCATGCCGACGGCGATACCGGAAGAGCCGTTTATGAGCAGGTTGGGAATCTTTGCGGGCAGAATCAATGGCTCTTTTTCCGAGCCATCGTAATTGGGCCCGAAATCCACCGTTTCCTTGTCGAGGTCGGCCAATAGTTCGTGTGCGATGCGTGACATGCGGATCTCGGTGTAGCGCATTGCTGCCGCATTATCACCATCCACCGAGCCGAAGTTGCCCTGCCCATCCACCAGCATATAACGCAGCGAGAAATGCTGTGCCATGCGTACGATGGTGTCATACACGGCGGTATCCCCGTGGGGATGATATTTACCTATCACATCCCCGACAATGCGGGCGGATTTTTTGTAGGGGCGATTCCAGTCGTTGGAGAGCTCGTGCATGGCGAAAAGCACGCGGCGGTGTACCGGCTTCAGGCCATCGCGTACATCCGGCAGCGCCCGCCCTACAATTACGCTCATGGCGTAGTCAAGATAGGAGCGCCGCATCTCCTCTTCAAGGCTGATCGGAAGCGTTTCTTTCGCGAATTGATCCATTATTTATTTTCTAATCTGCCACAAGGACTTATCGCACAAATCCCGTTCGGGCAGTGGGTGCGGCAGTGGTGCGGGCGATAATATGTAAAACCGCTGATTTTACCATGCCGCCTGAGTTCAAGTCATCCCGATATTCCCGTATTCATGCCGTATGCAACAACATGATTTGACAAGGACAGCTATATAAATACATAATCGAAACGCGAATGTGTAATAGTATTGCCATTGACAAATCAAAATGGCGTCGTTTGGTATTTGCACCGATTTTGCACAACTAGGGATGATTCAATCTGAATTGAAGTTTTTCTGAAAAAGGGGCATAGCATGAAAAATATGGTAATGAAAAAACTCTTGCTGGGAGCGGTTGTTTTGCCAGTGCTGTTTTCAGGAGCCGCAATGGCGGAGGAACAGCCTGAAGGTTATGCGAGCGATGGCCGTGGTGGGGTAGCCAAAGATTCGTCCGGCGACTGTTGGCGTACAGGCTATTGGACGCCTGCCATGGCAACTTATGAATGCGATCCTGACCTGCTGCCGAAGCCCCAGAAACAAGTCGAAGCGCCTGCTCCCGCCCCTGCCCCTGCCCCTGCTCCTGCTCCCGTCGTTGAACCTGAGAAAGTCTCGTTGCGCGCTGATGAGCTATTTGATTTCGATAAAGCCGTCCTGAAACCCGGCGGCAAGCAAGCACTGGATGATCTTGTATCCCAGTTGCAGGGTGTCAAATACGACACGATTGCTGCCATCGGCTATACCGATCGTATAGGCTCTGACGCTTATAACAAGAAGCTCTCCGTGCGCCGTGCGGATGCTGTCAAAGCCTACCTGGTCAAGCAGAACGGCATCGATGCAGACCGCGTCTTTGTCGATGGTAAAGGCGAAGCCAACCCGGTCACCGGCGATACATGCAAAGGCAACAAGAAAACCAAGGCATTGGTCGCATGCCTGGCGCCCGACCGCCGTGTTGAGGTTGAAGTCGCCGGCACCCGGGAATAGGCCGCGTAATCATACTAACTTCTATCCGGAAAAAATAAAAACCCTGTCAAAACCCTGCCCTTGTGGCAGGGTTTTTTTTTGATAAGCTTACACACATGGCGAACCCCGTAAAAATTGACACTTTGCTGGAAGCTCGCTGGATCATCCCGGTCGAGCCCGCGGGTTCGGTTTTGCTGGATCATGCCATCGCGATCGATCAGGGGATGATCCGGGCGGTTATCCCGAGCGTTGAAGCGCAAACAAGGTTCGTGCCGAGTGAGCGGATTATTCTGAGCAATCACGCGCTCATTCCAGGGCTTGTCAATTTGCATATTCATGCGGCGATGTCGCTGATGCGCGGACTGGCGGATGATCTGCCGCTGGCGGATTGGCTGAACGAACATATATGGCCTGCTGAAACCGGGCACGTGGATTCAGGCTTTGTTTTCGATGGTACCAGGCTGGCATGCGCCGAGATGCTGAAGGGCGGAATCACCACCTTCAACGATATGTATCTCTTCCCGGAAGCGTCGGTTCGCGCGGTGCTTGAATCCGGAATGCGCGCAACCATAGGCATGATTACTATTGATTTCCCTACTGCCTACGCCAGCGACCCCGGAGATTATCTGGCAAAAGGCTTGGCCCTGCGCGACGAGTTCAATCCCCATCCATTGCTGTCATTCTGTTTCGCACCGCATGCGCCGTATACCGTCAGCGATAAATCATTTACCAGCATCCTAACCTATGCCGAGCAGCTCGATCTGCCTATCCATGTCCATTTGCATGAAACCGGCGATGAGATCGCAAACAGCCTGAAAGCAAGCGGCATGCGCCCGATAGAGCGTCTGCATAAACTCGGGTTGCTCGGCCCGAATCTGATTGCCGTTCATATGGCCCATCTTACCGAGGATGAAATTGAACTGCTGGCGCAGCAAGGCTGTTCGGTAGCGCACTGCCCTTCATCCAACCTGAAACTTGCGAGCGGACTGGCGCCGGTCGTCTCGCTGCTTGACCGCGGGGTCAACGTCGGCTTGGGCACGGATGGCGCCGCCAGCAACAACCGCCTTGATATGTTCGAGGAAATGCGTTTTGCCGCGCTGCTCGCGAAAGGGCAGAGCGGCAGAGCGCATGCCCTGCCGGCGTGGCAGGCACTGCAAATGGCAACACTCAACGGCGCCAGAGCGCTGGGTCTCGAGGCACTCATCGGCTCTCTAGTTCCAGGCAAAGCTGCCGATATTACCGCGGTGGACTTTTCCAGCCTCGAACTGGCGCCTTGCTATGACCCGATCTCCCACCTTGTTTATGTAGCTGGCCGTGAACACGTGAGCCATGTTTGGGTAAATGGTAGAATGCTTGTGGATAACGGAGAGCTTGCTACCCTGGACGAGAGGGAACTATTACACAGAGCGCAATTCTGGCGGGAAAGG
>DATJHX010000183.1:0-6568 GCA_035493655.1 Nitrosospira sp. | reverse complement strand
ATAAGATGACGGTAAAAGAAGATGCCAACGGGTTTCAGCATGCCACCGCTTTCGGTAATCTCGCCAGTTTCCGGCAGAAGCGGGACGGCAAGGATGAGTATGTCGAGGGCTGGAGCGAACGCATGGAATATGACAGCAAGGCCGACAAGGTGGAACTTTTCAAAAAGGCAAGATTGAGGCGTGGCCAGGATGAGGTATATGGAGACTATATCTCCTACGACGCAATTAACGAATTCTTCCAGGTGATAGGCGGCAATAACGAAACCGCTGCACCGACCAGATCGTCCGAGGGAAGAGTGCGGGCTGTCATCCAGCCTAAAAAGAAGGAGCAGAACCCGAACGCCGAGGCTCGATGAAAGACAATTATTCGGTTTGCAAAAATGAGTGAGTTCAAGGCTGACAGGCTAAAGAAAAGCTACAAATCACGAACGGTGGTAAAGGATGTATCCCTTGCTGTCGCGAGCGGGGAGGTGGTCGGCCTGCTCGGCCCCAACGGGGCGGGCAAGACCACTTGCTTTTACATGATGGTCGGCCTGGTGCCGTTGGACGGGGGCAATATATGCCTGGACGATGGCGACTTGAGCCAGATGCCGATGCATCAGCGCGCGCGGCTGGGGTTGAGCTATCTGCCTCAGGAAGCATCAATTTTCAGGCGGCTGTCCGTATCCGATAATATTCGCGCAGTCCTAGAGTTAAAAAACTACTCCCGTGGTGAAATGCAGGAGCACCTTGACGATCTGCTGCATGACCTGCACATTACTCATATACGTGCCAGCCCAGCTATCAGCTTGTCGGGAGGCGAGCGCCGCCGGGTGGAAATTGCCCGGGCGCTGGCAACACAACCGCGTTTTATTCTTCTGGATGAGCCTTTTGCAGGTGTCGATCCCATTGCCGTGCTGGACATACAGAAAATTATCCATTTTCTCAGGGAGCGTGAGATCGGTGTGCTGATCACAGACCATAATGTAAGAGAAACGCTGGGTATATGCGATCGTGCTTACATCATAAATGATGGTACGGTGCTGGCTAACGGCACTCCCGATGAAATCATTTATAATGAAAATGTGAGAAAAGTGTATCTGGGGGAACATTTCCGGCTGTGATTGAAAACTCAATCACAGAGCTGGCGTTATTTTTGTTTTCCAAATTATGAAACCTACTCTGCAGTTCAAGCTATCGCAGCACCTGACGCTTACGCCGCAACTGCAACAATCCATACGGTTGCTGCAGCTTTCCACGGTTGAGCTGAACCAGGAAATCGAACGCATGGCCCAGGAAAATCCCCTGCTGGAGCTTGACGATATTGCGGCGAATGATTCCTCCGATTATCGAAACGGCGTCGTCCATAATGGATTGGAGTCCTTATCCCCGGATTCAATGGAAATTCCGGAAGACACCGCAGCAACCCTTGCCATCGATGCTGAGCCGGATATCAAGAAGAAGGCGAATGATGAACCGGACTGGTTCCGCGACGATAGCGCATCTCGCAATACCCGTGATGACGAGGATGAGCGTGATTTTCCGCAACAGGCGGCAGAACCACCCAATTTACGTGAACATCTTAATCTTCAGCTAAGCCTTAGCCAGATCCCGGAGCGCGACAGGCGAATAGTCGGCTTGTTGATCGACTGCCTGGATGACGATGGGTATCTTGCGCAGGATCTGGAGGAACTTGCCGGGCTGTTGCCGCCTGAGCTCGGGATAGACATCGATGATCTGCACATTGCCCTTGAACACCTGCAGCATCTGGACCCTCCAGGAATTGGCGCGCGCAATTTGAGGGAATGCCTGGTGATGCAATTGGGCGCCTTGCCCGAAGGCACGCGCTATCGCGACCAAGCGTTGTTCCTGGTATCCGGCCATCTGGAAAGCTTGGCAGCAAGGGATTATTGCGCCATTAAGAAGCTGTTGCATTGCGACGATGAATGCCTGCGTTCCATCCAGCACATGATCACTCATTTGAATCCAAGGCCCGGAACGGCTTTCAGCTCGGCGGTCGCTCGCTACATCATTCCTGACGTTATCGTGGCAAAGATCGGCGGGGCCTGGGTAGCCCACCTCAATCCGGAGGCGATGCCGCGCCTGAAGATTAACCGCTTGTATGCCGATATCCTGAAACGCTGCCATGATGACTCTTCACGCCGCCTGGCGGGTCAGTTGCATGAAGCCAAGTGGCTCATCAAGAATGTACATCAGCGATTCAGCACGATTCTCAAAGTGTCCTCCGCGGTTGTCGAACGCCAGCAACAATTCTTCGAACACGGCGCGGTGGCCATGCGTCCAATGATATTGCGTGAAATTGCGGAGTTCCTCGGTTTGCATGAATCCACTATTTCGCGTGTCACCACACAGAAATTCATGCGTACGCCCAGAGGTATATTCGAGCTGAAATATTTTTTTGGAAGCCATGTGGCAACCGATGGCGGGGGTGCATGCTCCGCCACCGCCATACGCGCGCTAATCAAGCAGATGATCAATGCCGAGAATTCGAAGAAACCGTTGAGCGATAGCCAGATTTCGGAGATTCTTGGTCAACAGGGCATTATGGTCGCCCGCCGTACTGTGGCAAAATATCGGGAATCCATCCAGATTCCGCCGGTTAATCTTCGTAAATCGTTTTAACCTAAATCCGGCCGTAGCGACCCACCTCAAAGTGAAGGTCAAGCGTCGTGAAAGTCTTTTGGATCGTAGCAATAAACGAAAAACGAGCGGTCAACTGCTGGATTTAGGTTTAACCAAACTTAGGAGCCAGGATGAATCTCAATCTTACCGGTCATCATGTCGAAATTACTCCTGCGATGCGTGACTATGTCGTGTCGAAGCTAGCCAGGATTACCCGTCACTTCGACAACGTCATCGATGTCAATGTGATTTTGTCGGTAGAAAAGCTCAGGCAAAAGGCTGAGGCCAACGTGCATGTGCGCGGTAAGGATATTTTTGTCGAAACCGACGCCGCTGACATGTATGCTTCCATAGATAATCTGGTGGATAAGCTTGATCGCCAGATACTCAAGCACAAGGAAAAAAATACCGAGCACCGTAACCATATTAATGTTAAATCCCGAGGTGAGGAAGCGGAGCAAGTCTAGCGAATGCTATAGACCCCCAGTTCCTCCGGTTCGGCAGCACTGATAATGTCGGGCTCAGAATTATCAGCTTGCGGGGTTATCAGTTCGAGGAGTTGATAGTTCAAGTATTTTATATCAGTCCAGTTGACGGCTTTTTATCCCAATTCCTGAACGGCATAGCTCATACGCGAGGTGGAGAAGTTGCCGGAACTTCATCCGCCACTGAACCGGGCGGCAGCCCGGCTTTAAACAATGAACCGCACTCGTCCTGCCTGACAATCATAAAGGCAACCCATTCCAATGTCGCGACTTAATGTTGCCCAGCTATTTCAGGACAAGAAACAAAAGGTGAACTTGACCTGGGAGGCGGGCAGGGATGGCGGCGACAGATACCTTGATGATGATGCCATCGCTCACTCGACTCAAGGGGTGATCGGTCATCTCAATTTTATCCATCCCAACTGGATACAGGTGCTCAGCGATACCGAGGTCAGCTATCTAAACCAGCTCGACCACACATCCCTCGAGCAAAATATGCAGCGGCTCGCCCAAAGCAATTTGTTTTGCATTATTGTGGCGGGCGGCGCCCAGATCCCGGCTTCGATACGCGAACTGGCGGATTCCTCTGGTATTGCCCTATTTTGCTCACCTCAACCCAGCCTGGAGGTCATCTGGCTGTTGCGCCCCTATCTGGGACGTGCATTGGCGCCCTCCACTGGCAAGCATGGGGTGTTGCTGGATGTTCTCGGACTGGGGGTCATGATTACCGGGGAAAGTGGCGTGGGAAAGAGTGAGCTGGCGCTGGAACTGGTGAGCCGCGGTCACGGATTAGTCGCAGATGACGTGGTGGAGCTTTATCGAATAGCGCCTGAAACCCTGGAGGGACGCTGCCCCCCCATGTTGCGCGATTTTCTCGAAGTCCGTGGATTGGGAATGCTCAACATTCGCACCATCTTCGGTGAAACTGCAGTGCGGCGGAAAAAGAACATGAAGCTGATCGTACACCTGCAAAAACCGAGCAGTGTCGATTTCAGCTCCCTGGAGCGGCTGCCGATCAATGATGTCACCGAAAATATTCTGGATGTGAACATACGTAAGGTGATCATCCCGGTAGCCGCCGGGCGCAACCTGGCAGTGCTCGTTGAAGCGGCGGTGCGTAATTATGTTCTACAGTTGCGAGGAATCGACAGCGTGAAGGAATTTATTGCGCGGCATGAGCAGGAAATTGAAAACGGGCGGAATGAATTAAAAAAATGAAAAAGCAGTGACATTACCCGGTTGCAAGGCGATACTCACAGGGATTCAATTCATTCCCCAATTCGGAAGCACATGCAACTGATCGTCATCAGCGGCCTTTCGGGCTCCGGCAAGACCATCGCGCTCACTGCGCTGGAGGACAGCGGTTACTATTGCGTCGATAATCTACCGGCGATCCTCTTACGTGACGTAACCGTTTATTTGAACGAGTCCGGGCATCAGCGCGTCGCCGTCAGCATTGATGCCCGCAGTCGCGAAACATTGCACCTGTTGCCGCAGCAACTTGCGGATTTACGGCAGCAGCAAGTGGATACGCACCTGCTCTTTCTGGAGACCAAGACAGATACATTGGTAAAGCGTTTTTCCGAAACGCGCCGCCGCCATCCGCTTAGCGACAACCGTATGACTCTGCCTGAATGCATCGAGCTGGAGCGGGAAATGCTTCGGGAAATCCATGATCTCGCCAATCGCATCGATACGAGCGATCTGAGTGCAAGCTCGCTGCGCGCATGGATCAGGGATTTTGTCGGGCTCGACCACGTGCTTCTGACACTCCTGTTCCAGTCGTTCGGCTTCAAACACGGAATCCCGCTGGATGCCGACATGGTGTTCGATGTTCGCTGCCTTCCCAACCCGCATTATGAAGAGTGTCTGCGGCCTCTCACTGGAAAAGATGGGGCGGTGATCGACTATCTCGACGCGAATACCAATGTCAATCGCATGTTTGATGATATCAAACGTTTCCTGGACGACTGGTTGCCTTGCTTCATTCGCGACAATCGCAATTATTTGACGGTTGCAATTGGCTGCACCGGCGGGCGCCACCGCTCGGTATATTTCGTAGAGCGACTGGCGCAACATTTCCGTAGAAACAACCAGATTCTGGTGCGACACCGGGAATTGGATGCCTGAGCGGACTTATGCAGCCTTCATGAACGCACCTAAAACTGTCACGCTTGCTTTTACCGGCGCATCGGGCATGCCCTACGGTATACGCCTGCTCGAATCATTGCTGGCTTCCGGCCACAGGGTTTACCTGCTGTATTCGCAGGCAGCGCAACTGGTTGCACATCAGGAAATGCAACTGGTACTGCCATCTCGCCCCAAGGAGACGGAAGAGATGTTCAGCCGCCGCTTTAATGCCGCTGAAGGGCAACTACGCGTATTTGGGCGCGAGGAATGGTTTGCGCCGGTAGCCTCGGGCTCCAACCCGGCGGAGGCAATGGTGGTCTGCCCCTGCACCATGGGGACGCTTGCAGCGATTGCTGCGGGATTGAGTCAAAAGCTGATCGAGCGCTCGGCCGACGTGATGCTGAAGGAAAATCGCAAACTCATCCTTGTTCCCCGGGAAACGCCGTTTTCCGCAATTCACCTCGAAAATATGCTGAAGCTCGCGCGCAGCGGAGCTGTTATTTTGCCTGCCAATCCCGGTTTTTATCATCATCCTGAAAACGTGCAGGATCTGGTGGATTTCATCGTGGCGCGCATACTCGACCATCTTGGGGTCGTGCATTCCCTCATGCCCCGCTGGGGGACGGAGCCCCATTCCTGACCAGATGTGCACAGTCGTCGGCAGAGATAAACGTCATCCCGCCTGCCGTCCCCCGGTAAATTCCTCGCTCAGTCACGATAAAATCCATTGGGACATCATGAGGCTGGGGATAAGTATCATCGAGCCGTAAAATTTCGAACGCCACACCGATAGCCAGCGGACGGGGATCCATCGAAACCAGGGTACGATCGAAGTAACCGCCGCCATATCCAAGGCGAAACCCCGCCGTATCAAAACCGATCATCGGTATGACCAGCGCGCTCACCCTAACCACATCCGTATTATCCGGAACAGGAATGTTGTACATCCCGGCTTTCATCGGCGCGCCGCGCCACCACCTGCGAAAGCCCAACGGCTCATGCCGGCTCGTGACTTCGGCCAATGCCGGGGTCGCCCCGCACGACTGGATGTATTCCATAAAAGAACGTGGATCATACTCGCCCCGATGAGGCCAGCAAAATCCGACTACGGTGTGTCTCAAGATGGGGAAGCCTTGCTTGAGTGATTCGGTAATTGCCAAATTCCAGAGCTCATAATCCCCCGCGGCAATTGCTTCCCGCAAAGCTATCAGTTCCAAGCGCCGCTGTTTCCGCCATTCCCGCCAGTTACCCATGGTTTTCGCAAGTATTTTCGGAGGCAAGCACGTTATTGAGCAGCTTGCTCACTGGCGCGGGAATGGCTGCTTTCGCCG